>JAIORC010000280.1 GCA_021108335.1 Phycisphaerae bacterium | reverse complement strand
TGAATGTTTGGTGGTTTTGAGAAAGGTATGACGTAGAAATTGCGAATCGATCTTTTCCCCAGGGGACCACCCGACATCGTGGGAAATTGTCGGGTGCCATACTTCTGCTTGCAGAAGCATGCTTTCTCGCAATAGTTACGTTGTGGCTGAAAGCTTCGCTCCCGCCACGGCACCCATTATTTTTCCCGGGACGGAGCACTAGAGATTCCCCAAGGATGTTCCCCCACCCTTCGGTGTTGCAAGAACGTGTCGCAGCCATGTTCCGATTCCCATGATGTTTCCCGCCGGGCGGGAAATTCAGACTTCTCAGACTTCGTAGCGTTTCGCGCCGGTTTCGAGGTCCACGGCGTAGAATTGCCCCGGCACGAGGCGAATTTTGTTCAAAGGCCCGCTGAATTCCTGCTGGATCGCCTTCATTATCCCACCGGTCAGCAGCGTCTGCAACTGAAAGCGATGGCTGGCGGAATCCACCATGACGGTCAACACACCCCGGTGAAAACTATCCAGGGCGGTGTGGTCGCGAACGGACTCGGGGATTACCTCGTCCCAGATTTCGGCAAGCCTGCCGAGCTGGCGAACCCGCCGGGCAAGTTTATGCTTCATCAGAATGCCGAGCGGCTCGGAAAGCGGGGTGATGCGGTAGTTGTACTGGCGTTGCTGCCAAATGGTACGTAATTGTGCGTCATCCATGACAATACTCCCGCTGATAGCGTGCTGTAAACTCTCGGTCGCGGGGCTTTGGCGGCCCGGCTCCATCCAAAATGAGGATACGGAAGGATATCATTATTATCGAGCAGGTCAAACCAAAAACTTGATGGAATCTTAAAAATCCGAAAACATCCCGCCACGCCAATCCATACAGAAGGGTTTGGGTGGCAAGGAGTCGCCATGATGAATGGCGCATTCATCGCGACACCGAAATATGTAGAGTAGGTCGTTCTGCCGAAGGCAGGTTCACCCACGCGGGGAAGCGAAGAAACCGCGTGGGTGCAAGCATCCACCCTACGGCACAGGGCCAAACCGGTGTCGCACGTTTTCGCGGCGGCCTGGGAAGGCCGCCGCGCCAGGTTCGAGGGATGGGCGAAGAAATCGGGGACGGAATCGATCATGACCACCCAATATCGTGGGAATTTGCACAGGTTGCAAACCTGTGCCACCCAACGCGGCCGCGCTAGATTCGAGAGATGGTGGATGAAAAAGCTGGAAAAACCGGGGTATTCCAAAAAAATCGCCGCTTGGCAAAGAAAACCTGTTGACAAATATCCAATGTATGTTACTATGAGTGGTGAACCCATTCATGAACCGATGCATCAGCGAGAAATCATGAGCATTACTGTAAGCGACATTGCGAAAAAAGCTGCCGTTTCAACGGGTACGGTTTCACGTGTACTCAACAACAAGTCGAACGTTGGCTCCGATCACAAGCAACGGGTTCTGTCGGCGATGGCGGAGTTGGACTATCGGCCTAATCTATATGCTCGCGGCATGCGAACGAATCCAACGAAGCAAAAGACCGGCCAGATCGCCATGGTATTTATCAACCGTCCTGATTATGTAATGCACACGGCTTACACGATGCAATACATCCACGGCGTCCAGCAGAAGATCGACGCGGCAGGCCGAAAGTGCCTTTTTATTACGTGGAATGAGAAACCCGGTGACGATACGATTCCGCCCGTCCTCCTCGACGGGGATATAGACGGTGTAGTTGTCAAGGGGCAGGCGAGCACTGAAATCGGCAAGCAATGGCTGAGCCGATATCCAAGGGTAATCCTTAACCCCACCCCCACGTCAGCACTGCCGGACTGTGATTGCGTAAGGGCCGACTATGAAGCGGGAATCCGCGATTGCGTCGCATATCTTGCGTCGCTGGGGCACCGCCGCATCGCGTTTGTGCATATAAAAACGTTTCACTGTGCCAAGCTCCTGGGTTATCGACGCGCGATAGATGAGTTTGGGCTCGACGTGGACGAGGGATTGATCCAGACCCGACACATCCTGCCCCCATTGCAATCGGATTCGGAGCTGGACTGGGCGATAGATAATCTCTGGTCACTTTCGGAACCGCCGACGGCCATCCTCAGCAACGACTATTTCTGCAGCGCGATTTACCATGCCCTGGCCAAACGTGGCCTGAAGGTGCCCGATGACGTCAGCGTCATCGGATATGACAATGATATAAGTTGCTGCGAAACGCTTAGGCCCAAACTCACGTCTGTGGACATAGAAGCCGTCGAACTCGGCAAACTCGCCGTCAAGCAGCTTCTTGACCGAATACAAAACCCACAGGAAAGTTATCGCAAAATTTGCACGCGAAGCAAAATCGTGGAAAGGGAATCCGTCCGAAAACTGTAACTGATTGGAACAAAATAAAACAGAAACGGAGTTAAGGGAATTTTGGAAGAAAGGAGCAGGATTGATGGCTGGAAAAAATTGGAGATTTGCTTGTTGGAAACAGTGGCAAGCTTCGGGAGCAACGAAGCCGAAAGGAAACTTTGATGTTTGGAAAAACTCTAACACAAGGAGTAGTAAAATGAAAATTGTAATGGTAATGACAATGTGCGTGGCAATGGTCGCCCTGGCCTCGGTGGCGCAGGCAGACCTGGTACTTACAACCGCTACCGGAACTGGTGCAGACTCGTACGTACGAAACAGCGACACCAGTAATTTCGGAACCGTGGACACAATGATGCTATTAGACGGCAGCGGTCTCAGCTATGACCGCGTAGCATACATGCGGTTTGATCTTTCGACTCTGAATTTTACTGTTGATTCCGCAACAATTGCAGTCACACAGCCGACTGGCTCTGCTACTTATTGGCGTACTTATCTCTCTGTTTATGCCCTGGATGAAAGCGCCACCGGCTATGGTACAGGCAAGCTCGGAGAGGACTGGGGTGAGACGAGTATTAATGGTGACAATGCACCAGGCGCCAATAATGCCAATAACAATCTCATTGACCCGAATTATACAACCTTGCTGGGCACCATAGCCCGTCCAGCATCGCTACCAGCCCTCACTTCGTTAACGTTCAGTACGAACCTAGAATGCTTTAATAACGACACGAATGATATGGTAACCCTCATTATGGTACAATCTTACCCGAATTATACTTCGCTCATAGCGACCAAAGAACACGCCACGCTGGCTGCTCCGACGCTGACGCTTACCCCCGAGCCGGCGACGATGACGTTGCTGCTGCTTGGCCTGCCGTTAGCCCTTCGCCGTAGACGGAAATAAACAAGCAGTATTTGAATCGTCTTTTTCATCTTGTGTGTCGGGGCATGGTAGTTTCGTGCCCCGGCACACACTCCTATTTGCGAATAGCGACATCGTGGCTGTCGCTTCGTTCCCGCTACGGTACCCAATATCATGGGAATTCCTGTTATGCAACGAGTTGCATAACCTACGGCTGTGTCTACAATTTCCCGCGACGTCGGGTGGCATGGCGACACCGCAGGGGTCGCCATGAAGGATGGCGCATTCATCGCGACACCGATGTTATGTAGGGTGGGTACTCCCGCCCGCGCGTTTCCCGAGTGCCGCTGCTTGCTCCCAAGTCCCCACGTGGGTGAACCTGCCTTCGGCAGAACCACCCACCCTACGGCACAGGGCCAAATCTGTGTCACGCGGGCAGCTTGTAAAAACACATGGCTTGCAAGCAAGCCATGCCACCCAGCCGCCCGATATCATGGGAATTCCTGTTATGCAACGAGTTGCATAACCTACGGCTGCCAAGGGCCGCGCGGGTTAATTTTTATCCCAAGTCCACCGGCATGAGGACGTAGAGGAAGTCGTTACCGGATTTCATGACGGCTGGTTTGTTGGTGGCGCTCATTTCCATGACGATGTCGTCGGTGTCCACCACCTTCAGCGCGTCGGTCAGGAAGGCCGGGTTAAAGCCGATCTCGACCTTCTCGCCTTCCATCGCAATCGGGCACTTCACTTCCGCTTCGCCGGTTTCAGGCCCATGGCCGGAAAGCGTCACGGTATCAGCCTCGAAGCTCAGCCTCACGCCACGGGATTCCTCGTTGGTCAACAAGGCTGCCTGGCGGACGCGATGCTCGAACTCGTTGGTGTTGATCGTGGCTTTGCGATTGGATTCCTTGGGAATAACATCCCCGTACTTGGGGAAATTGCCCTGCACGAGGGAGCTTAGCATCGTTACGTGGGGCGTGTGGATGAGTATCTGATTTTCGTCGAGTTTGACGTCGAGTTGGTCTTCCTCGCTGCTGACGCGCATAATCATGCTCATCAGCTTGGCCGGCACGATGGCGGAAACACTGCCGGATACGGGGCTGGCTAATGCGCCCTTGGCCTGGGCCAGCCGATGGCCGTCCGTGGCGATAAGCTGCAGCTTCTTGTCGCTGGCCTCCCACAACACGCCGGAAATCGCGTAATGGCTGTGTGCCTTCGCGGTGGCGAACAGGCTTTTGGAAATCATGTCTCGGAGAACCGCGGCTGGTATCTGGAAATCGGCCTGGCCGGGGAATTCGTCAATCGCGGGATACTCTGCCGGGTCGTAACCGAACAGCTTGAAGCGGCTGCCGGCGCCGCTGATGACGCAGGCTTCCTTGTCGGTCTCGATGGTGAGGCTTTCGTCGCCGGTGGCTTCCCGGACAATGCCCGCCAGGCGGGCTGCGGGAATCAACGCCTCGCCGGGTTCCTCGACCTTCACGGAGGTAATCCGATAGCGGCAGCCGACTTCCAGGTCGGTCGCCATCACCGTCAGCGTATCTTCAGAGGCTACCAGCTTGACGCACTGGAGAACCGGTTTGGGGGTCCGTGTGGCAACGATACTGCCCGCCAACGCAAGAGCATCCTGCAACGCCGCGGTCTGCGCGATAACCTTCATGTCTCGCCTTCCTTATGTTGAATTTGATGTTACTGAATACAACAACGATTCAATTTAATTTTTTATACGTTCTTGGGCAATTTTATGCAAGTGTCTGAAGAGCTTTTCTTGTATCCCGTGTACATTTATCACGGCAGCCCGTTATTTTTCGTCCGGCTCGACGGTGGTAACGGTAACGTTGACATGCTTGCGGGGCTGGCCTTCTTCGCCGGAAACAAAGGACGCTTCGGCGTCCGGGCCAAGGCCTTCGGCGGCGTCCTGTATTTGGCCCATCATTTGCTTCAGCGCTTTTTTCATCCGATACCGCACGATCAGCAGGTAAATTCCGAATACCAGCAGCAGCGGCGAGAGAACTATCACCATCACGACAAAAATGACGGTGCCCAGAATTCCCGCGCCAAGCAGCCCGAGGATGCCTTCAAGAAAACCCGGCCGCTTGGGGCCTGGCGTGTTCCCGGAATTTTTTGAACTATTTGAAAAATTTATTGTCGATAATTTCATGACGACATTATACGGATTCGGAACAACATTTGCGCATTTATCTGCAATTTGCGATATCCCACCCAATTCCTCATGGCGACCCCTGCGGTGTCGCCATGCCACCCAACAGGGTTACGAACCTGTAGTTGTGGGTGGCATGGCTTGCAAGCAAGCCATGTGTTTTTCCGTAGGAATTCACAAACATCGTGGCTGTCGCTACGCTTCCCGCCACGGCACCCCGCCAGAGTTTTCCGTTTCCTGTTTTTCCCGGTTCCTGGTTCCCGTTCAATAGAACAGTTGCATGAGTGTCAGGCCGTCTGGCGAGATGGTTTTGCCGGCTTGGTGGCGGTCGCCGGATTCGAGGAGGTAGTCGATGTGTTCCGGGCCGAATTTGCCCCGGCCGGCTGACAGCAGCGTTCCAACGATAATCCGCACCATGTTGTACAGGAATCCGTCGCCATGCACGAAAATATCCAAGCCGATGTCCGTCGTCTCCAGATCGCAACGGAAAATAGTACGGACGGTATTTTCCCGCCTGTCCCCGGAGTTGGCCAGCCCGCGAAAATCGTGCGTGCCGACGAGCCGTTGCGCGGCGGCCCGCATGACGTCGATGTCCAACGGCTGCCAGTAATGATACACCTGCCCGGCAAGGTGCGGCAGGCGGTCGCGGCCGAGATTTATCCGGTAACGATACGTCTTGCTCACCGCCGAGCTTGACGCGTCGAACGTCATCGGCACAGCCTCCACCGAGCGGATGAGAATATCCTTCGGCAGCCGGGAATTCATCGCCAGCCGAAGACCCTCAAACGGAATACGCGTGTCGGCTGTGCGGATATTGGCGACCTGCCCCTCGGCATGCACGCCGGAATCGGTGCGGCTGGCTCCGTGAACGTGCAGCGGGTGCTTCAACACCGCGATCGCAGCCGTCTCGACCCGTCCCTGAACGGTATCGATACCAGGCGCCTGCCGCTGCCAGCCATGATATCGCATCCCGTTATAGGCGATGACAAGCTTCAAATTACGCTTCAGTTCGGTCATGTCGCCATACTATACGATGTTCGCGGAAAAACTGTTGCTGTTTTTCCTGACGGCAATACAATGATGTTATGGTTACCTTGGATACCATCCAGGCCCAAAAGGGCGAAATTCTCCGCATTGCTTCCGAGCATGGCGGCCATAATCTGCGAGTATTTGGCTCCATTGCCCGTGGGGCAGCCACCGAAGAATCCGATATCGATCTGCTGGTGGAAATGGATGAGGATCGAAGCCTTCTGGACCTGATCGCCATCAAGCTGGACCTGGAAGAAACCCTCGGCCACAAAGTCGATCTGGTTACGGAAGGGGCATTGCATCGTCTTATTCGTGAAGAAGTTCTCAAAGAGGCTATCACGTTATGAACCACGACCAGGTTTTACTGCGACGGTAACCGAACTACTCGAAACTCTTGTCTGAACATCCGGTGATGAGTTTTTACAGTTTTCGTAGGCCGGGTCTTGACCCGGCGATTGCATGGCACATGCAACCAATCACTCCATCCAATTCGGATCGTCGTTTTCACCGGTATACACCCACGAATACTCTTCCATTTTTGCAAAACGGTGAAAGCTCGACCATGGATAGTCCTCCACGCAATCTACCAATCCATGTTTAACCGGATTGTAATGAATATAATCCACGCATCGCTTCAGGTCTTTTTCGTCACGAACGGTGTGCTCCCAAAACCGCGGCTGCCAGATTGCTCGCGAGCGGTTGTGTATCTGCTTCTTGCTCCGTATTAATTCCGTTCCGCCCGACGCAAGGTAAAGGCGTGTGAACGTTGCTTTCAAATGCCGCCATCGGGTCGAATAATCCTCGTCGCCGTCGGGAAGTATCCATATGGTATGCAGATGTTCGGGCAGCACCGCTATTGCGAAGACATTGAATTCACGGGTGCGGCGTACAATACGAAATGTTTCACGAAGACAACGACGAGCCAATGGCGTGGCAAAGATTCGTTGCCGGTCATGCGTAACCGCCGTGAAGAAATACGTTCCTCCAAGAATATAATTGCGGAGATAGTCCCATGAAAGAAGGCTATCGCCTTCTTTTCGCCGGGTCAAGACCCGGCCTACAAAAACTGT
>JAIORC010000101.1 GCA_021108335.1 Phycisphaerae bacterium | reverse complement strand
GAACGACTACTTCAACCCGTTCATCAAGATGCCGCGGATGGAGACGATGGGATGGCACGTGTATCATCCGAACCTGAGCCAGCCGGGCATCGCACAGCTTTGCTACACCGGCCCGAAACTTCATGCCCGTGCGATAAAACTCGCCAAATTGGGAATAAAGGGCCAGGCACATTGTGGCGGCCCCGACAAAAAAGAGCCGCTCTATGAACCAGGCCGGCTGGCCGGTGTGAAAATCGCCTGGGATCCGTATCGCTTCGACCCCGATAAGTTCCTGTTGATGTGGGCCAACAAGAGGTTCGGCAAGGAAGCAGGCCCGCTGGTCGCCGATGCACTGAAGGATACTTACAAAATCACCGACGCCTTCGTAATTCTGCCGACGAATACCAACTGGTTCCATCTCCTGAATTTCGTCAAGGACAAGCAAACCCATTGCTACAGCGGAACAAACTCGGCTAAGCAGACACCGAATGTGAAAAACGTCAACGAAAAGACACTTGCGAAGGTGCTGGCGAAATTTGAACTGGCGGAAGCAATCAAAGTAGCCGAAAACGCCGAAAAGAAACTCACCGAAGCCTTGGCCCTCAAGCCGAAGGACAGAACCCTCAAGAGGTTTTGGATGATGGCAAAAGCTACGGCCCCGCTGGCGCGATTCTATCACAACTATCATTACGCTCTTATTTACAACAACATGAGCCAGGCTACTACCGGCGAGGCGAGCAGGAAGTATCACGAGTTGGCTGTCGGGCACATCAAAAAGGCCTACCCGGACATGAAGGCATATCTGGAATGGATGCACAAAATCCATCCGATCTTCAACACTTACTTCGAGCAACTGGATACGAAATGGGATATGGGGACCAAGTGCCCGAACATCATGTTCTATGTTTATGGCCAGTTGGCTTCGGTCAGCCAGCAGTGCCGCAACGGATACAACCGTCTTGTAATGGAATCGCTTCGAGCGGAGAAGTATCCGTACATGCTGTGTGAGGCGGAAAACTGCCATACGAAGATAGGCCATAAACGTTACGGGCCGCATCCGGCTGATATGAAATGGCGAACTATTTATCCGAAACTGCTGCGGAAGTGGAAAGGCAAGGAGTTTGTCTTCGATCTGGACGCCTCGCGCGGAAAATACCAGTCACTTCCGGCGATAGCTTCTCCGTGGATACTGCCGAAACTGCGTGTGAAGTTCCGCGGCGACTTGAGCAAAGGCGGAATGCTCGTAGTCAGGTACGTTCCGCTCGGCCCCAAAGCCAGAGACAAACGCCCAGCCCGCAAATCGATTCTGAAGATATCGCTGGACGGCAAGGAGATAAAGACTCTCACCGACATCGCCACAAGCGACACGATGGAAGATAACGAGTTCATCCGCTATGTAGAGTTGCCGGCTGCGAGCGGCGAAAAGCACGAGTTGACGTTCATCTCACCGGCAGGATGTATCGGCACGGAGTTTTACTTCATGCGAGTATACACGCCGACGAAGCAGAAACTTTACACTGAAAATCCCAATCCGTACAAGAGCCGTATGGGCTTCCGCCTTTGGTCGTACGAATATTAAGGATTAATACGGATCGTGAAATTCTAATAGAATCTTCTGTTTTGGGGCTTAATACTCCAATCGATGATAGCATGAGGTAACGCAGGATACTTTTCATACATCTTGAAAAAGTTGCACAAAGGAATTAGTGATGAATGATAACAACCGTTTTCCGGCGGAATTTGTGTGGGGTGTAGCTACTGCAAGTTACCAAATTGAAGGCGCGTGGAATGAGGACGGCAAAGGCGAATCGATCTGGGATCGTTTCAGCCATACGCCGGGAAAGATAAAAGATGGTTCCACCGGAGATGTAGCATGCGACCATTACCATCGATGGAAAGATGATGTCGCGCTGCTGAAAAAGCTTGGAATGAAGGCATACCGTTTTTCCATATCCTGGCCGCGGATTTTGCCCGAAGGAACCGGAGAGATAAATCAAAAGGGATTGGCTTTTTACGAAAATCTGGTTGACGAACTTCTCGCCGCCGGCATAGTTCCCTTTGTTACCCTGTATCATTGGGATCTGCCGCAAGCTTTGCAGGATCGCGGCGGCTGGGCCAACCGGGAAGTGGTGAACTGGTTCGCCGATTATGTCGCCATAGTGGTTAAACATCTTGGCGACCGTGTTTCCCACTGGATTACTCTTAACGAACCGGCCTGTTTTGTGGCTGGCGGATATTTTGCCGGGACGAATGCCCCCGGATTAAAAGACGCCTCTCTGGCTATGAAGGCCTGCCATCATGCCAATCTCGCCCACGGGGCGGCTTACAAAGTTATCAAGTCGATTAGCGGGCCAGACAGCCAGGCCGGATTGAGTTTCAATGTGGATCATATCCAACCAGCCTCGGATAAGCCCGAGGATGTGCAAGCCGCCCGCCGCATGGCTGGGCGTAGAAAAAATATGTACACCGATCCTGTCCTGAAAGGCGTTTATCCGGAATTTATGCGTTCATATTACGGGCGGAACTTTCCCGAAATAACCGCGGCGGATAGTGAGTTTCTGGGTGTGGGTGTGGACTTTTTCGGCCTGAATCATTACACGAGCAATACGGTGGAATACGCTCAAGATAATCCGTATAAGGACAAGAAAGTCCGCCAGCCCGGCAAGTACACCGCGATGGACTGGCTGATTCATCCTGAAGGCATATACCACACGCTGATGGATTTGAATCGCCAGTACGGCCCGATTCCTTTCTACATTACCGAGAACGGTGCAGCCTTTGATGATAAGCTTGTGGACGGTGAGGTTCGTGATTCGGATAGAGTGGAATTTCTCCATTCTTATCTCGCGGAAACACGCAGGGCTATGAAAGACGGGGTTGATGTGAGGGGATATTTTGGCTGGACGTTTATGGATAACTTTGAGTGGTCTCACGGTCTCGGCAAGCGGTTCGGCCTCTGCTATATAGATTACGCCACACTCGAACGTACACCGAAGGCAAGTGCTCTTTGGTATAGCAACCTCGCAAAAACCGGCATATTGTGCTCCCACTATGAATAGGGGATTTTCTGAGTAGAGGTTCCCTCAAACAAAAGGCATCCCGGACGCACTTTGTTTATGCATCCGGGATGCCTGGTATGGTTACGACAGCAACAGCGGCTGCTCCCGCGGGTTCCTATCCGGCAGGGCAGTATCGAAGGCACGATTCGAGTATGCACGGCCGCCGTTTCATGATCGGATCGCGGCCTTTACAACCTTCCGAGATTGTCTCGATTGTAATGTCGCCCTCGGGCATGGCTACGTCGGTTTTGTTCCCGATCAGGGCAGGGCCTTCTTCGCGGCAAAGTGCGTATCTCTTGGACCAATCGCACCGATGCCGATCGATGGTCGGGCATAGTGCAACAGTACCGTTGACGCGAATAGAGAAGCTCTCATCGCCGATCGCGTTCATAGAGCATTTCGAAACACAGGTGTTGCAGTCACGGCAGATCGTCGGCCCGGAGTAAACGCTGTCCGCCGGCAGCTCCGCATCGGTAATAATCGCGATCAGGCGTTGATGCGGCCCGAATTCCGGCGTCAGCAGTGCGCCGCTTTTACCCAATTGCCCCAGCCCGGCAGCAACGGCTTCGATGGCGTTACTGCGTGCATCCGGCAACATGCCGCGATGCGAGTCTACCTGCGAACCGACACCCAGCAGGTCTTCACTGATAATGGTCTTGTGCCCGTGCTTCATGAGTCGCCTGGCAACCTGGTAGGCGGCATATCTCAGTTCAAAACAGGTCTGGTATTGATGAAATGCATATGTGCCTATCTGTTGGGTCTCGTGCAATCCCGAGTTCTCGATCAATGTGCGAGGGAAGTGCATGCCCAGAACGATCACGCTGCGCGAATTGTTCAGTATGTCGCTGGGATGACGAATCCCCGCGTTGTCGCGTACGATTTCTGGTACCCATATTCCATGATAGTCCCGGTTTGTATCGATCACCTTTTCGCCAAGGTGGGACTCGTCAACATTGGCTTTGAGATCGGCTACGATATTGTCGAAGACGCTCAAGGGCGCAACGCCGAACAGGCTGGTAAGGTTCGCGTGAGCGGTGTTCTCCAGTTCGCCGCGGAGACGTTTGGGAGTCAGTGTCCGTACGACGCTGGTGTCCGCCGATGCTTCAAGATTGGGGGTGGAATCGATGGGAGCATCTGTTACGATTGCGCCCACGACGACTCCTTCGCCGTACTCCGACGTGGTAAGCCGCCCGTCCCCGTCAAGCGTTCCGAGTCCCGCCATGGCGGCGAGTTTATCGATTGGGGTTGCCTGAAGAGGTCTGCCCGTATACGAGGCTGCATGATAGCCGTAGTCTTCAACCTTTCGCGATATACGAAGCAGAATGTGATGCATGTTGTTGTAAGCGGCATAAGTAACCGGCTCTGTCTCGGTGTCGCGACATTCTTTGGGCAGGTTCATGTTCACGGGCAAACGTGCGGCGAAGGCTATGACCGTTTTTGCTCCCGGAAACTCTTTCCGGATTGTGTAATTCGCATCAGTCTGAATATCCCCATCCAGCGGCCCGACTGCGGCAAGATCGACACCCATACGCACCGCGTCGGCAATGATGTCGTCCCGTATTTTTCGGAGAGTCGGCATACTTTCCGGGTAACGCCGGTTAATCCGGTTTTGCGCGATCTGCTTGTCGGCCCGCCCAAAGCTCGGCTTATCCGTCCGCAGGTGCGGTGGTACGCAGACCTTCTGGCAGACGCCCCGCTCGTGTCCGCGCCGCCCGTTTAGCCGAACCTCTTCCAATATTTTGCTTTCGTCAATGTGGTCCCATTTTTTCAGATTCTCGGAGTTCAGATCCAGCTCGAAATGCTCCGCCCAGGCACAACGCCACATATTCTTATTGGCGTACTTAAAAGTCTTGCCGCCGATTTTCACGACATGCGGAGTCTTGCTGTTCATATCTTTTTTCATTGCGGCGGTCGGGCAGTGTTTGACGCATTCCATGCACATGTCGCAAAGCTTTGGCCCGTCGTACATGGGCGTCGGTACAAGTTCCGCGTTGGTTACAATTGAGATGAATCGGCAGCGTGCCCCGAATTCCGGCGTAATCGCCAGCCCACTCCAGCCGATCTCGGCAAGTCCCGCCGCTGCCGCCGCATGCATGTGGGAGAGATCCGGCGCAAAGAGACTTGGGATGCCCTCGAACTCGCGATACCGCCAGATGTTTGACGAGGCAACGGCAATGGCTTTGTGTCCGTGGTCGCTTAGCAGGCGGACTACGCGGTACGCGATTCTGTCCAGAAGCGAGTTCTGGTCCATCCATCCGCCAGGGCTGCGGTCTTGCGGTTCCGGCTCGCCGCCCATTTCGGTCCACGTGTCCGTAATATGGATGGCGGCGACCACAACCGTCTTTGAGTCCGGCATGATCGCCTGCGGGCTGAGCAGGAATGGCGCGTCGTCCCACCGGTCGACAGGCCCGAACCCAACCAGGTCCATACCATTGTTCAGTGTTTCCGCCTTGATTGCGGCTGTAAGCGCTCTGTCCAACATGATTCGCATCCCTTTCTATTATGGGAACCTCGACTTGTATTTTTTACGCTCCGTGCAGAGACGCAAGCGTATTGCCCATTGCTTCGGCAACGCGAAGCATTTCGGCGACGATGTTTTTTTGTTTTGATTCAGGGCAACGGAAAATGGGAGCGAAGCAACCCAGAGCGCCCAATAGTTTTCCTGCCGTGTCGCAAACGGGGCAGGCAAAAGCGACTATTTCGTTTTGGTTAGACGTAAGCACGCACATACCGTCGCTTCGAATCCCGTCCAGCGAAGCCGTAAGTCGCTGCTCACTGTCGATATCATCCCACAGCGCACCGGGCAGGCCATGCCGACTAAGTATGCGAGCTTGCTCTTCGGCGGATGCGAATGCGACCAGCACCCGCCCCGTGGGCGTCGTGTAGATGTTGTTGTGCGAAATCAACAAAACGTCATCGACTCTTACCACATGGTTCGCATTCAATCCCTCCAGGACAATACGCTGCCCGTCAATCAGGGCGGCGAAAACTACGGCTTCGTCTATCTTCGAATTCATATCCGACAGCGTCGTGGCCAGGAGTTCTGACGCCTCCGATGAGCGAAGCATGTTGAGCTTGCCAATTTCTCCGCAGAGGGGGCCGGCTATGTATCTCCCATCCGTTAATTGTGCCACATACCTGCACGCAGCCATGGTCTTCAACAAATTATGGGCTGTGTTTGCGGGCATGGACATCCTCTTTGCCAACTCCGAAAGGCTGACGCCATGCCGCTCCATATCCTCAAACAACAGGATATTAAGCAGGGAAAGAGCCTTCTTTACCGACTTGACAGGCGTATTATTCTTTTGCGTTTCCATAATGCCGAATCCTATTCTGCAATGCAGAATATCACATAATTGGATGATGTCAAGTGTCGAACCAAAAAAAGTAAAAATAAAAAAGCCATTGACAGCATGGCAATTGTGGTGTATTTTCATTGTATGCAATTTACTTTCGGGATACGAAATTATGATTCAAGTTATAAAACGATCTCTTAACATTCTCAGGTACATATCGCTGAACCCAGATACACCAAGGGGATTGGGCGAGATTGCCGATACCGTGGGACTGAATGCATCCACCTGTGCGCGTGTACTCGCGACATTGGTGAATGAGAGGTACGTGGAGCAGATAGCACCGAGAAAAGGTTACGTGCTTGGGCCTTTAGCTTACGCACTTGGTGCCCACGGGACCTACCGCCGCGATCTCATACTCGCGGCTGAGCCAATTATCGAAGCTCTGACTCGCGACCTTGATGAGACATTACTCATATCGGTGTTACGCGGAAATCATCGTATCGTGGTTTTGCAGACAGACGGTAGTCGGGACATTCAGGTGCGAGGCAGCTTCTCCAGTGCTGATGATCCATATGCAACTGCGACGGGCCGTCTTCTGTTGGCCTATCTGAGCGAAAGTGAATTCCGGGTGTTTGTCGCGGTCCGCGGTTTACCGGACGAAACTATTTGGCCGGAAGTACACTCCGCCGAAGCGTTACAGGCTGCCCTGGAGCAAATTCGCATCGAGGGGCGGGCAATTCGCCGTACTAAAGAGATCGTCGGATTGGCATTTCCGGTTATTGCATCCGGCAAGATCAGGTGTTCGCTGGGTTGTTTTCTCCCGGCGTTTCGATTCGAAGGTGAACACAAAAATGAAATACTTGCTGCTTTAGAGCGGCAGGCAGTTGCAATTGCACAAAATATTGAGAAAGGTGAACGTTATGAATGCAAGTGAAATCAAGGTGTACGCGAGGGAACACGGAGCAGACCTGATAGGTATTGCTTCAATCGATCGATTCGAGGGTCAGCCGCAAAATCAGCATCCCCTCTCTATTTTTCCGGAGTGCAAATCCGTTATTGTGCTGGGACGCCGAATCTTGCGCGGCGCCATGCGTGGTATCGAGGAAGGTACCAATTTTCACAGTACCTATCAGCTTTTCGGATATCAATGGCTGGAGGACAATTTCCTTGCTCAGACCACCTATGACGTAAACTGTTGGATAGAGACGCAGGGATATGAAGCCGTGC
>JAIORC010000049.1 GCA_021108335.1 Phycisphaerae bacterium | reverse complement strand
CCCCACGATCCAACGCAGCAACCACCGGGTAGCTCAGGTTGGGGAACAGATCGCCAAGGTTGAAGTATAACTGACGACCGGCTTGGAATAGATCGTACGGCAGGGAACCGAGGTCGTTGGCTCCGGATCGCAGCACAACTACCAAGTCTGTCTGTTCACCCCGGTCCCAGCGGGACCGGAACTTGGACTCATAGGCATAGCGGAAGGCGACGTGATCCTCGAACGGAATCAGTTCGAAACCCCGCTCACGAATCCCATGCAGAACATCTTCTTCCAGCAAGAGACCATCCGGGTCGGCCACCAACGTCAAGCGGGCCACCTGAGGAGTAAACTCCTTTAGAACCTGGTCACGCCAGTTACTCATCGGCTACTCAAACCGCGAATAGACGCGAATAAACGCAAATTCATGAATATGGTCACTTCGCTCATTTGCATTCCATTGCTTCCTGCAACACGACCTTTTCCCATTCGAGGTTAGGATGTTTGAAATTTAGGATCACTCCTGCTTCCAAGCCGGTGATTTTCAGATGGATTCATATCTGAGTCCCCAGCTTCAATTGATTAGCCTTGATGCCCCCCCGCGTCCAATGCTCCCCAACGGACTGTATGAACTCAGGACGTACCAGCTTTGCGCGTTGTTTGAGCCAATCTCCTTGATCAAAACGCAAATAAATTCCTTCAGCAGGTTTATCGCATAGACGTGAAATGGGGAGCATTCTCTTGAGTTCTGACAGGGTGAAATGCCCTTTTTTAATGGCAGGTATTCCAGAGATGCCGACATCCCGAAATACTGCATCACGTCTGGGGTATGATAAGAACTTCAAACTTTCTTTATCAAATATATCAAATCCCAAAAACCAATCCGGCAGTTGGTCATAGAAAATAGAATGCTGCGCATAACACCATTCCCCAAACAAAATGTACCGGTCGGTGAGTTTTTCAAAAAAGATATCAGTCTTGGGGGCTAACCATTCGGACAGTTTTTTCCATTGTCCTGCACTTGGGAGATGCAAGTACGCCCCTCTATTCTGAGCGCGGATATTCCCCTCTACGTCAATGGAAATCCCAAGATTCGCACCATCAACCTTTTCTTCCACCACGAGTTCCTGGCGCAGAAACATCTCCCGTTCAGACTCTGACATAACTTTATCGTCCCTGATAACACTATCAGCAAGGACAGCCAAATGAGGCGTTCTGGGAAATTTGTGGAAATCGTTTGTCACGTGCCGAATTTTTCCTGATACTTTGCCTCGACATAGTCGGAGCAAAGAAACTGGACTGTTATCCCTACTTCTTTGAGAGCATCCTTCCAGCCCCACCACTTGCTGTCCGTTGCCTGTAGTACTGGCGGCTTTGCAGGATGGGCGTTTGCAACAGCGACGAATTTCCGGTCAGAGTTATCGAACCGGGTCAAACCGTCATGGTCGGGAAATTCATCATAGGAATTGCTGTTTTTGGTGATTGCTACACGAGTAACTTTACTTACATTCCACTGATTATCATGTACCCACTTCGCAAATGTGTCTCCGACTCCATGTTGGCCGCTCAGGGAAAGATTGTTTATGTACTCAGAGAAAATTTCACCCGCATTATCAACGACAAGTCCACCATTCGTAGTTATCTCTTTAATTCGACGAATACATTCTAAAACGCATGCGTCTGGGACATCGGAATCTGGATTAGGTTTGGTGGCCAAATTCGCGCTAATGGGCACATTAGTATCGACCAGGCATTTCTTTGGCAGGTCGCTCATTCGGAAACCTCCGATCTGCCATTGCTTTGACTCATGCGTTTTGTCATCGCTGCTTTGGCCTGCGCTGTTATGTCTTCCATTTCATCGCCAAAAAAGTTTTTGGGCCAATTCAGGATGTTACCGAAAATATCAATCTCAAGAGGTTTCAAGGTGGCAGGCGTTTTCGTGATGTCAGCGAAGTATGCGGACACTTTTTTTTGGGAAATTGTATTTTCGGCAATCCGTCTTTGTAATCGCCGCAAAAAGTGCTCAGAGTGAGTCTCTATGATTAGCTGAATATTTCTGTCCTTGCCGTTTTCTCTGGAATTAATAACATCAATCATCACATCGGCTAGTGCTGCCTGAGCACTGGGATGCAAGTGGATTTCCGGCTGTTCCATGAGAATGATTGATCCTGGGGGGGCATAAAAACATTGAACTAAAACCGGGAGTACCTGAGAAATGCCAAAACCAACATCGGGGAGATCCACCCAATCCTTTGATCCCTTGGTGCGCAACTTGACTTCATAATCCTGCCGTTGCTCAGAGATAGGATTAACCTTAAAATTCTCAATAAGCCCCATGCGTTTGAGACTCTCCGCTACAATTCGTTCCAATGGTTTTGTAGCTTTTTTATAACCGAAGCTAATTTTTCTTCCACGTGATGCCAATATCGCTGCCACAGTATTCTCACCGGAGTATCCGACACTTGCAGGTGTAATACCTGACCATGAATAGAGCCGATCTGTTTTTGTTCGCAAAGGGCCAAGGTAAAACAGTGATTTAAACAGAGTCTCATGTTGCAGGTTAAGGTTCTGTATAAATTCAGCATTTTGGTGATACGCCACCACTGCATCGGGGAACCCATAGAATCGCACCGGAGCCTCGCGATACCAAGGGTGTCCAGGATTACGCTTTAATGGATAGTTCTCCGCTTCGACACGATATTGGTGCTTTTTGCCCTCAGTCCGTTCCATGCCAATCGAGAGGAGCATCTCATTATTCCGCGAAAGCATATATTTTAATTGCTCAATACATATTTTCCGCGAGGCAGTATCTTCCAAACCAACCGTTGCCCCGAATTCTATTTGACCGGCTGTATAGTTTCTTCCCGATAACACATCCCTAAATTTGAGTTGAGGAGAGAAATTCCACTCATATTGGAATTTAATCCGGTTCTCTAAATTTCGCTGATACACCATTTCCTGGTAGGAACCCAGTTGAACAGCTGAATTAATGCCGCCAGGGAAAAAAACGGCTTTTCGGTCCGGAGACTCAATTGTCTGTTTCAACATCATCAGGAATTGTCCGATACTGGACTTGCCGGAACTGTTGGCTCCAAAAAACAAGGTGATGGGAGCCATGTTAATACTTCCGGTATCTTTCCATCCCTTGAAATTTTGAATTTGCAATTGCCTCAGCATATTTTTACCTCGCTGTTTCGGTAAACCAATCTGGCTTTTTCGAGAAAATTCTGCTCCCTGGTATCACCGGAAACAGCCAGATCATACTCTCTGAGCAACTCTTCCAGATTATACAATTCTTTAACCATGTTTTTCATAAACTCAATTGTTTCAGGTTGATGCTGAAATCCATAGGGTGTGTCCGCTGACTTGGCAAGATCGTATTCAACATCATTGTATTTGATATCCTTTTCAAGCTGCTCAGCGATGTATCCCAAATAACTTTCCTGATATTCAAAATGTCCTCCACTCATCTTACTTCTCTCCCATCCAGGTTACAGCCTGGCCATACGATACCGCCGGAATACGCACTACCGAATTCGAATCAGACAGCCAGACACGGCAGGTCGTATCGCCCCAGAGAGTCTGGGGCTCGATAACCTTGCAGAGCTGCCCGTGGTCGGGTGAATAGAACCACGAATGAACACGAATAGACACGAATGAACTCATAAAACAAGGCACTCCCATTCGAGTTTCGGTTTTATTCTATTGAGAATCATGCCAACTTCCAATCCGATGATCTTTTCAATGGTTCTTGTATCCTCCTTGAGTAAAAATTTGTCCAATATGTCAGGCATTGTCTTTTCCTGACGGAAAAATTTTCCGATCATGTGCCATTTCAAAGCCATCTGGCACCGGTTTATACGGTTTATCAGGTGAACGATGACTACTTTGGAAAGCGCGTAAGGATTGAATGTCGATTTCGCCTGTCACGAAATAATCCTCTATCCCACCCTTAATCCGCACAATGTCTCTCATCCAGTTATCTTTATACGGTGCGCGGATCCGGCTGTCTCCATATTTGCGATCATTGCATTGGATAACGTAGGAATGAATATCCAAAGCGGCAGACTCGACAAGCGCATTGAAACTCAATGTATCCTGATTCCACTCGGGCACAAACAGGGCATCAATCTTGCCACGTAAGGCGCTGCGGTAAGCAACGTTTGTAAGCTCGCTACAGACAAGGATGGCAAACTGAAAACCACCATGGTTAATGAGCGGTGGCGATGCCCATGGTTTTAGTTGAGGCCGAAGGGTTTTGCCGCTGATGCGATGCAATTCCTGCTCTTCATGCAGAGCAGGATGCTGTTTGTCTTGTCGGTAAATCATGGTTGCGGGAAAACCGAGGGCATCGTGTGACAACGCTGCCCAGACCTGATTGTGTACAGATCTTCTTGAAGCATGCAGATATTCGATGCCACAAATCAGAGAGATCCCTTTTTTTTGTAGCTTTCCTGCTATGGCAAGGAACCAGTTAGCGGGTATTGATAGCTCCGGCAAAATGAGATAACCAGGGAGCTTGCGACATTGGATGATGCTGTTCAGCAAGTGATTGAGACGACCTAAGCGTGAAGCGTCTGGCTCGGGATGTCTACTGATAGATGCTGTCCAACTCATCATGTCGGTTTTCCAACTGGTCACCGCGATGTGGATGATGTCTTGGGAATTCTTTCCATGTGGGATTTCAATAGGATTACCCGGCTTGTTACCGCTGTAAACAGGAAAATGCCCTTCAGAATTAAATCCACGCAACGCCAAAATGCATTTGGCAATTTCCGTGGAGCCTTGTTGTGTAAAGGGAGCAGTATGCAGAAGATAGAGATCATGAATGCCCAATGGCCTAGTCGGAAACAACAGACCGGATATGGTTTTCTCCTTGCCGGGCACCTTCACCAGTCGGCTAACGATGCGACAACCTTCAAGAATCGCATCCTGGAGAAAATCTGATACAGCTCGACTATTAAGATTGCCCAAATATTTCCGGGCTATTGGAGAACGAGATAAACCAGACAATGCAGGTGGCAATAGAAGAATTTTCAAAGGACGATACGCCAAATCCCGTTTCATGTAACGCTTATGCTGCGCCTGAATCTCTTTAATCGATCGTGTTGGATATAGAGAATGGTCATTTTGAAATTGATCACGCCAGAGTTTTTTCGATTTGCTATCCACCCTCAACGGAAAAGCACATTCAATAGACTCACGAACGATTTTTTTCAAGTTTTCACGGAAATATACCAATATCTGCGATGAATCATGATTCTGCTTTTTAACCTTGTTCTCGGACTGAGCCTTAATGCAATTATCACAGCCTTCCAGTTGCGCCAGTATTCTTTCCACGGCATCCAGCATCCGGCGCAGATGGATGAAATCGCCACAACTAACAGTAAGCATCAATATGCGTGAAAGGTAGTTGAAAAAATCAAAAAAGGTCGGCAATACCAGCACATGACGAATAAAGGCAGTCAGAAATGCGTGACGTTGTTTTTGCCATTCATCCGGGGAAAGTGCACGTGCATAAGCTTCAATATCGCGCAACTTGAGCGCAAAACCGGCGCGCCGCACCGAAACTTTGTCAGCTTTGCGCAGACTATCAGCCGAGATCCCATCTCGCTGAATCGCCGTAAGCAACATGGATTCCAATTGGGTACTATTGCCAGGCAGATCCGGTAAAGCCCGCCACTCACTGGTCCGGGCTTGAACCTCATGTCGGATCGATCTCAGTACTGAATAACCACTTGATCCTGAAAGCAAAAATGTCTTGTTCTTATCATTGGCAAAGATGATTTCGCTGTTTTCCAGATAGGTTTGCTTATACAGTAATTCCTTTTTATCGTGCCCACCTTTCCAACTCAACGAACCCTTCATCCGCTCAATCAGCCAATCCCATATTTCAACGGAACTCGTGAAATTCGCGCCGTTTTCCATGACCAGAATGATGTCATCCACATAACGCCCGTAGTATAAGGGCACAATTTCACGTTCGAAAAGCAGATCCAGCTCAAACAAGGCTACATTGGCAATGACCGAAGATGCCGTAAGACCGACGGGCAGACCTCGATTGAGAGGAGTCTTTTCAGCCCATTCATGAAGTGCGTTGATAAACAGGGTATGGAAGTCCATCTCTTCATCATTTAGCTCAACACCAATCCCATTGATAAATTCATCATTGAGCATAAAGCGAACATCGAGCTTGTGGTAAAAAGAACGGACATCAGCGGTAATGGCGACTACCGACTTTTCATCTTCCAACGCATTCTCCATGGCAACAAAGGCGCCGTCGCGCCATTTGCAGTAGGCACGCAAATAGGGAACCGTTGAACCAAGCGACAATATATTGATCTCACCGTCTTTTTTTCGGCGAAGACGATTGCCTCGTACTGAAGACGTTAGTCTTTCTTCAAACTTATGCCCGATTTTGTTGATCCAGAAAGCCGAGAAAACATGAAATTCGATGGAAAGCTTCTCCATGAGCCGGAATTCAGCTTGCACTCTTCGAGAATTGTCATTTGCTTGCTTGGAAATCGAATTCCATAGGTGTTGTGGATTAGAACTGATCAAGTCCGTTTCAGGCTCATTATCCTTAATTCCTTTGGGAACCAGTGTCCATGTTTTCCCTGAAATAGATGGTGCTTCGCTTTCAGCAAGTTTCTTTTGGAATGTCGTCAATTTCTCCCGCAGCTTTGACTCAAAAGCCGACAAGGTTTTCCTACATGCTCTGGAAGAATAAAAGAGGTCAGCTTTTGCCTTTCGATAGGCCATGCCAAGGTCAACCAGCGAAATAAATTCGTGTCCATTCGTGTCCATTCGTAGTTCACTCCTCCCCTGAACGGGTCACTGCCTGGTCGTACCACATGAGGAGCTTGGGATCTTCCTGCAGGATCTTGTTTGGAATCTTGCGGGCCACGGCGATGATGATGGCGTAGTCGTGCTCCTGCCATGCCTTCTTGAAACCAGCGCGGACGGCCTCTAGGCGGAACACCTTCAGGCGTTTCTGCTTGGATGCGCGATACTCCTCGAACTCGCGCATCAAGGCCCGTTCGCGCAGATTCTCCAGGTCGCCCGCCTTGTTCGGGTCGGAGACGTACCAGCGGTCTTTGGCCTTAGCTTTAAGCGCTGGATCGTTTTTGGCCAGGTTGCGTAGTTCCTTGAAGTTCGACGAGAGATAGCTGTGAATTTGGCTGGACACTTCGTCCTTGCCGTCGTAGCGCAGGAAGTTCTGCTCCAGCAGTTCGGATAGCTCCAGGGCCTTTTCGTGTTTCTGCCAGCCGCCAATCTCTTTCAGGAACTCCGGATGAATATCCTGGAAGGTCTGCGGCTTCTTGGTGAGTTGCTGCTTAAGCCACTGGATGGCTGACGCTTCGTCGGAGACGAAAAGCTGAAGCTGGAGGACCTCCTTGACCGTCATGCGCTTCTTGTCATACTCGGCCGCTTGGTCGGGCAGGAAATACATGCCGTCGCGTTCAGAAAAACGATGGACTAATCCCAGTTGAAACTCCTGGCTGGAAATTGGAACTGGATATCCTTTACGGACATAGTAAGCCACCATCTGATCGAAGAGGATACGAGGGTCGCGTTCGGGCACAGAAACAAGGTTACCACCCTGTTTCTTAGTTCAGACAAATCGAGCAGGGCAAATCACGGCCCTGTCTTGTCTCGCCCCTGTGCTGA
>JAIORC010000034.1 GCA_021108335.1 Phycisphaerae bacterium | reverse complement strand
ACTCGCCGCCACCGACGAAATCGTCAAAAACCTCGCCGACCCCCGCGAATTCCTGACGGCCTCACTGATGGATATGGGCTTGCTGGACCGCAACGCCGGAACATGGCGGGCACTCTGCCAGGCACACCGCGTAGGCACGTAGATTATGCAGCTCGCTGCAGAATCTACCAATGCCCAACATCGGTTCGCCCTCGCGTGGGCGGGAGCAATACCCTACGGTTGTTTTTTTCCGGTTATCGTTTTCCGTTTCGTGCCCGGTCGAGGCTTTCCAGTAGCGAGATGACCTTTCTCGTGAGGTTGACGAAGAAGAAGCTGCTTTTGAATTCTTCCTGTTTTTCCAGGATCCCCTGCCATTCGGCGATGGTGTCTCGCGGCTGGTTTGAATTTGGTCTGGCGTCCCGGGCATCGACTTTGTTACAGCAGGATTGCAACTCCGGCTGGAATGACATCATCGCCAGTTCCTCCCGGCCGATGCGTCCGGTGGTATATAACTCGTTGCTCATCAAGGTCAATTCCAGCGAGGTGATATTCCGTACGTCGTACTTGGCGGCGATTGGGTCGGATATCATTCCCAGTGGTATGGTTTTTTCCGGCGTCGGTTGTGTTGCCGGGGGCGCAGCCGGCTTTGTGCGGCGTTTTCGCGTAGCCTGTGGGGCGGTGGTTGCTTTGCGGGCAGTCGGTTTCCGCGCGGGTTTCTTGTTTTGGGCTGGTTTGGTGGTGCGTTTTTTTGTTTTCTTTTCGGCGGAGCTTTCGTCAGCGGCGAGTTGCGAGAAAAAACCTGGATTCGTTTTGGTTTTCATTCCGGCCATGATCGTTTCCTTTCCGAGTTGAGGACACTGGGCAGATACAAAATACGAAAGTACCTTGGCCCGCACGGGTTATGTTGGGTCTTCATGCACATTTCGGAATTACCCCCGGCCCGGCGCAATAAAAAATGGAAAGAAATCCCCCAAAATTATCCGTCGTTCTTTCGTGCGTTGCGGAGCATCGTTGAGTATGCTTTTAGAGCAATTTAAGGTAGAGAAGTCGGAATTGAAATTTTTTACGATTGCGAAGGATATGAATCATGTGGCCGTTTCTGCATCATTTCTGGATCAAGGCGTTACCGTTCCTCTGGATCGCCCTTGGCGGCGCCGCCGGTGCTGTCTGCCGTTACAGCCTTACCGAAACCATCCAGAAATGGCTGGGGACGGGGTTTGCATGGGGCACCATAACGGTGAATCTGTTGGGCTGTTTCCTGATCGGCCTGATGTTCCACGTCATCGCCGCCACCGGCCAACTGCCGCATGAGGTGCGTTTCGTGGTGGTCGTGGGCTTTCTGGGGGCGTTTACCACCTTCTCCACGTTCAGCCTGGAAAACGTCAATTTCATCCGCGACGGCCAATACGCCGCCGCCGCACTCTACATCGTTCTAAGCACCCTGCCGGGCGTAGCCCTGTGTTTCGCCGGTATGAAAACCGCCCACTGGCTCGGCGATATGATGAAGTAACCCTGAGAAACCTCCAGGGAACCTCTAATCTTCGTCCTTGTCTTTGTCCTTGTCTTTATCTTTGTCTTTGTCTTTGTCTTTATCTTTGTCCTTGTTTTTATCCTTGCCCTTGTTCTTGTCTTCGGACTTTTTGTCCCTTTCTTCTCTAGCCTCGCGGAGTTTCTTCATGAGGGATCGCGGCATGTATTTACAGCCACTGTCTTCCTCTGCGTCTTTTTTCACGATCTTGGGATTATCCGCCCGGCCTGACTTGATGAGTGCTTCGAGTTTCTTTTTAACCCAGGCATCACGTTTGGGCTGTTCGTCGCGGTCGTCGCTAGCCATAATCCAGAAGATTTTCTTGTTGAACAAAACCACCTTCCCTTTTCTTTTTAGTGCGTCGTTGCCTTCTTTCCGAATCCATTTCTCTATGGCTTTTCGGAAGTTCATATCTTCCTCGACAGTCCAATTCGGGTCGATATGGCGATACATGTACATGATGGTTTTGCGTTCGGTGTCTTCTTCGGGAACTTTACCGGGGAAGTGCAGGCTGGGCCATTTTTCCGGCTCTTCAAGAACCTTGGAAAGAATTATTGAGCCGATAGCATAGGCCGCCCGTGTATGACATTCCAGTTCGTCATAATTTTTCAGGCCGTCCCCCCGAAACATCAGCGTAAACAACCGGGAAGGAGTCGAGGCATGGTAAAGCGCGGTCATGTCCGCATATAGTTCCTGCAAGTGGGAATACAATGACTCGTAATGGTTATACAACCGTATTACATGGGCCTGGGGAAGCGAAACGGAAACATAATTGTGCCCCAACTCATGCCAGGCAATTGTCTCAGCCATCGTCCCCATCTTGAAATTATGCTTCTCCGCACCGTAAACCCACAAACCATAAGCGTCTTCCATTGCTTCGTTTGTGAACTTCTTCTTGCTGTCTACGTAAGTCGGCCGCCATGTAACGACAACTTTCAGCTTCCCATCCTCAGGGTCAATGAATACTCCCTGGGCTCCCAACATACGCAGAGGCATGTAATTGGCGGTAAACTTCTTTTTCCAAATCTTTACCTTGAATGACTTGTTGTTGGTACAGCGACAGTTTTTCCACCACTTGGGACGATGCGCTCTTGCCGCACCCCGGATGTACTTAATGATCTTTTTGTCCTTGGACTTGAGCTTCCGCATGTTTTTGTGGCTCTTTTTCACCAACTTGTCATACTCGGGCCAGTCGGCTTTGAGATAGGCTTTGTACAGCTTGTCCCGCCATATCTCCTGCGGAGTTTGTTTCACCTGCGGAGCCTTCTTCGCCTCGGTGGTTTTTTTGGCCTTATCTGTTTTCTTATCTTCGGCGTCGGGCTTGGCCTGAACAGCCACAAACAACCCCAAAATTACCATCAATACACAAGCAGCCCTGCCGGCATGAATTAAACGTTTCATTTTCGTACTCCTTCATTTATGGAAACCACAAAGAAATTTCCCGTTTTCGCAACGAAAGCAATCCTCCATGAGGCTTCCTAGCCCTTTTATCACATAAAAAAAACCAAAAATAATATAAATAAACACTTTATCGATTAGACGTATGATACCAGAATAAATTCATGGGGAAAAAGATTTTTCTGGATATTCTGTGAGATTCGGAACAACCTTGCATAGCGGGTGCAATAACGATACAGTGATTACAGAATGGCCCGGAAACGCTGCTTCGGGAACTTTTGTGAATGTTGCCGCCTCCCTGCTGTGCTGTGCGGGGCGGGCGTTTTTGAACCAGAAAACAAGGCCATTAGCCAGGGAGATAACAAACAATGACGGAACGCCTCGAACAAACAGATCCCGAAATTTATCGGCTTATTCGCCAGGAGCATAACCGCCAAAACGACACGCTGGAGTTGATCGCATCGGAGAATCACGTCTCGGCTCCGGTTCTTGAAGCTCTCGGCTCGGCTTTGACGGACAAATACGCCGAAGGCTATCCGGGCAAGCGATGGTATTTCGGCTGCGATCACGTTGACCAGATTGAGCGGATTGCCATCGAGCGGGCGCAGAAGCTCTTCAAGGCCGATCACGTCAACGTCCAGCCCCATAGCGGCACGAGCGCCAACATGGGAGTATACCTGGCCGCCCTCAAACCCGGCGACAAGATAATGGGGATGGACCTCGCCCACGGCGGGCACCTGTCGCACGGCATGAAAATAAACATCTCCGGGAAATTTTACAAGGTCGTCAGTTACGGCGTGGAAAAAGACACCGAGATGATGGACATGGACAAAATCCGCCGGCAAGTGCTCGAAGAACGGCCCCAGATGCTCATCGTCGGCGCGTCGGCCTACCCGCGAAAGATTGATTTTGCCACCTTTGGGGATATCGCCAAAGAAGCCGGCTGCTTGTTGCTCAGCGATATCGCCCACATCGCCGGGCTTGTCGCCACGGGCCTGCACCCCGACCCGGTTCCCCACAGCGACTTTGTAACCACCACCATTCACAAGACACTCCGCGGGCCTCGCGGCGGCATGATTCTCTGTCGGTCCGAGTGGGCAAAGAAAATCGACCAGGCCATCTTCCCCGGTATCCAGGGCGGGCCTTTGATGCACGTAATTGCCGCCAAGGCGGTGGCGTTCGGCGAGGCCCTTCAGCCGGCCTTCAAAGAGTACAACCGGATGGTAGTGGAAAACGCCCAGACGCTGGCTGACAAACTCACCGAATTAGGCTGGCGGCTGACTTCAGGCGGCACGGATAACCACCTGATGCTGGTGGACCTGCGGGAAAAAATGCCTGACGTAACCGGCGACGAGGCTGCAACATGGCTGCGCGACGCGGACATTATCTGCAACAAAAACGCCATCCCCTTCGACCCGCGCCCGCCGATCCAGACCTCCGGGTTGCGGCTCGGTTCGCCGGCGATTACTTCCCGTGGCATGGGCAAGGAACAAATCATCGCCATCGCCGAATGGATCGACCGGATCCTTACCAGCAAGGGCGATTTAAGCGTCATAGAGCAGGCCCGCCGGTTCGTTACCGAACTGTGCGAGGAGTTTCCCATCCCCACGCGGGTGGAGTAACGCTATTTAATCAAAGGGAGCTGCCATGCGTGAGATTTATCGAATCCTGGACGCGAATTTCAACCGCAGCAGAGAAGCCCTGCGAGTCATCGAGGACTGCGGGCGGTTTGTCCTGAACGACCCCGCCATTACCGCGATGGCTAAGCATTTTCGCAGCGACCTCAAGGAATTGCTGGACAATCTGCCCAGCAAAGAACTGCTGGCCAGCCGCGACACCGCCAGCGACGTCGGGACGGAATTCACCAGCCCTACCGAGAAAAAACGCGAAGATATCGAAGACGTTGCCACCGCGGCCTGCAAACGCCTGACCGAATCGCTGCGAACAATCGAAGAATACTGCAAGGTCGTCGCCCCCGACCAAAGCATCGCCGTCGAGCGTATGCGATACGACGCCTACACACTCGAACAACGCCTCGCTACGCGGCTTCTCGTTGCCCCGCGATTTGCGGAAGTCAAACTCTACGCGCTGCTGTCGTCGAGCCTGTGCGACGGGCAGAGTCTGCGCGAAGTAGCCCGGGCTGCCATCAACGGCGGCGCGGACGCCATACAATTGCGCGAGAAAAATACGCCCGACGACGTATTCCTGGCGATGGCGGCCGAACTGCGGGAACTGACCGACCAGACCGGCAAACTGCTATTGATCAACGACCGGGCCGATATCGCCGCACTCGTCGGCGCCGACGGCTTGCATCTCGGGCAGCACGACCTGCCGGTCCGCGAGGCCCGCAAGCTGCTTCGGCCCGGAGCAATCATCGGGCGAAGCACGCATTCTATTCAACAGGCACGCGAGGCGATTAACGAAGGGGCCGACTATATGGCCATCGGCCCGATGTTCGCAACGACCAACAAAAAACGCCCGCCAGTCGGGCCTGGCATGTTGGAGGAATTCGCCGCAGCCTTCAAGGAAATCGACCTGCCGCTCGTGGCTATTGGCGGCATCAATGCCGATAACGTCGCCGAACTCCTCCAGCGAGGAGCAAAATGCGTCGCCGTGTGCGGAGCAATCAACTGCGCAGAAGACCCCCAAGCCGCAGCGGAAGAAATCAAAAAACAACTGGAACAATAACAAAAGTGTTGGGTGGCACAGGTTTGCAACCTGTGCAAATTCCCACGATATTTGGGTGGCCCCCTGGGGGAGGAATGGCCTAAGACAACAGGATTTTCTCAAACACAGAAAGGAACGGAGCAATGACAATTGAGCTGTTACGTAACGTGTTGGGGTGGTGTGCCATAATCAATGTTGGACTACTTTTCTTGTGCTTTTTGCTTTTCCGGCTTGCCCATGACTGGATATATCGTTTTCATGGAAAGTGGTTCCATCTGTCGGTGGAGAAATTCGACATGATCTGGTATGCGATGCTGACGTTCTTCAAGACATGCATATTCCTGTTCAATATTGTCCCGTATGTCGCGCTGCATATTGCCGGATGAGGTTACAAAACATCTGACAGGCATCTCTTCGCCGGGTCAAGCTGGGTGCCGCGGCGGGAGCGAAGCGACAGCCACGATGTTTGCTTACGTCGCCATATTTCCTGGTGGCATGGCTACCCTGCGGTTGTGTGCCGGGCGGGCGTTTATGTCTTCTGCTCAGGCCCTGCGACGCCGACGGCGAAGCAATAGGCCAACCCCGCCAAGGCCAATCAGCGTCAGCGTAGCCGGTTCGGGAGTGGTTTGCATAATCCATGTGTCGTATTCCGGCATGGAGGCGGCAAAAGTTCCCACGTAGCCATTGGCATCGGAATAGTTGCCGAGATTAATCCCCGCCAGCTTCCATACTCCGTCGTCCAGAACAAAACTGCCCCCGCCGGAATCATATGTAGCCACGCCGGCTTCGTATGGGGTATCGCCACTGTTGAACATCAATTGGATACCTTCCGTCGACCAGCCGCTGTATTCCGCCGTAGTCGTTCCGTCTATCTTATTTGTTCCCCATCTCTTGGTTCCTTCCGTGCCGCCAGTGGCTGTGTAATAGGTCCCATGATCTTCGCCGGCGTACCCAAACCCGATCATGACGGCGGAAAGTTTTTGACTGGGTTGAGTGGGGAATGCCCCGGTGTAAAGGTCATAATAACCGGAAAACGCCTTGTCGTATCGCACCAAGGCCAAATCCGCCGTGGCGTGATATACGATTTCCTGCTGGTAATAAGTTACTTCTCCAATGGTCAGGTCGCCGGTACCGCCATCGTCGGCAACGTGCGCAGCCGTTAAAATCCAATGTGAATCAATCGCCACCGCCGAAGAGCTTTTGTAATTGTAAACATTATCCCAGTTTACATTCCAATCGCCGGATGGCGCGGTTTCACTGGTGGAAATATCATCCGTTACAATTCCCCATGCCGGCGAAATCAGAACCAGACAGATAAGCGCAGCAAAAAGCACCGCTTTACGGGTAAAACGCACAAACGGTACGAGCATAGACAAACCCCTCTCGTTAATCCAAAAAAGGAACGAATCAGGCAAGCGTCAAACTACTTCCCCACAAATATGATTTTGCCGACGGCTCTCAAAGATAAGCAGCCCCAAGCCGACGGACAGTAAAACCGCTCAATTTAAATTTAGGATATATTACGCCTTATGGCAAATAAAAGGCACATCGCATGGCCGACAAAACGAGTATTCGTCTCCAGCGTGGCTTGATGTCCGGTACTCTGTCCGAGAAAAAATGTCGGGTGCCATGCTTCTGCTTGCAGAAGCATGCGTGTTGGATGGCCCCCTGGGGACCATGGTTGTTCGACACCGGGCAATTTCCCACGATATCGGGTGCCATGGAAACCCCGCGTTTTTTGCGGGGTAGCCATGAACGAATCCGTTCACAATTTCTGCGTCTATCTTTCCCCCAGGCCTGCCCCAAGGGGGGGGCCACCCGACGTCTGTGAAAATCGAGGCTTTCGGATTTCCTTCCAGTGGCTTATTATGACCACAGATATGAAGAAATTTCATCGCATTATGATGGCCTTGACGGGCGTGATGATCCTGCTGCTGATTGGCCTGTCGATTACCTCGGCCTTCCTTGGGGCGGAGACCTCGGCGAAGCTTTTCAACAGCCCGCCGCTGGTTGTGTTCTGGTCGCTGCTTGCGGTAGCCCTTGCCGTCGGGCTGACTGCGTGGCGGAGCATGATTCGTCAGCCGGGCCTGGCG
>JAIORC010000064.1 GCA_021108335.1 Phycisphaerae bacterium | reverse complement strand
TCCGTTCTACGCGGATACGCCTGCTCAACGGGCATCTGGTCAGCCTGCCCAACGGTCTGCTGGCGAACGAGCCTGTCGAGAATATCTCCAAACGGCCTTTTCTCAAACACAGCCTGAGCGTTACCCTTACCTACGACACCTCGCCGGAAAAAATGAACCAAGCCGTCGAAATTCTCAACGAAATGCTCGATGCGCGGAAGGCCAACTTCCCCTCCGACAGGCCCGGCCGCGTCTACTTCATGGACTTCAACGCCGACAGCCTCGGCGTAGCGGTTACCTACTGGTTCGCCCCGCCGGAATGGTTCGACTACTGCCAATTCAATCACGAATTCAACATGGAATTGCTGCAGCGGTTCAACGAAGAAGGCATAGAGTTCGCCTTCCCAACCCAAACGCTATACCTGAAAAACGACCCGCCGACGGAATAAACATAACGTCTGGCTGCCCGCAAAAACTACAGGCATGAGACCGGAGGAACGGCATGCATGCCCGCCTGCAAAGGCACAGCCCGCCGTGCCACCCACGACTGTAGGGTGGGTGCTTGCACCCACGCATTTTCCATCGATGTTTGAGAGCATAACCCACCTCAGCCCGATTGTAAAAATTACAAATTCCCACGATGTCGGGTGGCATGGCAACACCGCAGGGGTCGCCATGATAAATGGCCCAGAAAAAAAATCGGGTGGCCCCCTGGGGGAAAGATAGATACACGACGGCAAATGGATGTTGGGTGGCCCCCTGGGGGAAGGACGGCGTAGAAATTGTGAATGTCTCCGATCATGGCTACCCCGCAAAAAACGCGGGGTTTCCATGCCACCCGACATCGTGGGAATTTGTACAGATTACAAACCTGTGCCGCCGGCACTAAAAAAGCCCCACGAAACGATGATCGTCTCGCGGGGCTTTTGTATTTGTTCAGATTTCGGTAATCTTAATACCGGTAGTGTTCCGCCTTGTATGGGCCTTCGACGGGCACGCCGATGTAGTCTGCCTGTTCTTTGGACAGTTCTGTCAGCTTGACGCCGATTTTGTCCAGATGCAGGCGGGCGACTTCTTCGTCCAGTTGCTTGCTGAGGCGGTAGACGCCGACGGCCGGCTTGTTTGTCCACAGGTCGATCTGGGCGAGCGTCTGGTTCGTGAATGAGCTGCTCATCACAAAGCTGGGGTGCCCGGTGGCACAGCCGAGGTTCACAAGCCTGCCCTCGGCAAGCAGGTAAATGCAATGGCCGTCGGGGAAAGTGTACTTGTCCACCTGCGGCTTGATATTCGTCTTCGTTACGCCAGGCATAGCCTCCATCTTCTCGACCTGAATCTCGTTGTCGAAGTGGCCGATGTTGCAGACGATGGCCTGGTCCTTCATATTGGCCATGTGCTCGGCGGTGAGGATGTCCTTGTTGCCGGTGGTCGTTACGTAGATATCGCCATCGGGCAAGGCGTCTTCGACGGTGGCAACCTTGTGGCCGGCCATCGCAGCCTGGAGGGCGCAAATCGGGTCGATCTCGGTAACGATAACCTGTGCCCGGTGGTTCTTGAGCGTCTCAGCCGAGCCTTTGCCCACGTCGCCGTATCCGCAGACGACGGCCACCTTGCCGGCGATCATCACGTCGGTTGCCCGCTTGATTCCGTCCACCAGCGATTCGCGGCAGCCGTACACGTTGTCGAACTTGCTCTTGGTAACCGAGTCGTTGACGTTGATCGCGGGCACAAGCAGCTCGCCGGCTTTCTGCATCTGGTACAGCCGGTTCACGCCCGTGGTGGTCTCCTCGCTGACACCCATCCAGTCGCTGGTCAACTTATGCCAGAACTGCGGATCCTCGGCGAGGGTCTTCTTCAGCAGGTCGATGACAATCTGTTCTTCCTTGCTGTCGACGGGCTGATCGAGGATGCTGGCATCGTCTTCGACGGCACAGCCCTTGTGCAGCAACAGCGTCGCGTCGCCGCCGTCGTCCACGATCATGTGCGGGCCTTTGCCGTCCGGCCAGGTCAACGCCCGCTTGGTGTATTTCCAGTATTCTTCGAGGCTTTCGCCTTTGAACGCGAAGACGGGGGTTCCGCCGGCGGCGATGGCAGCCGCAGCGTGGTCCTGCGTGCTGAAGATGTTGCACGTAGCCCAGCGGACGTCGGCACCGAGTTCCACGAGGGTCTCGATCAACACAGCCGTCTGGATCGTCATGTGCAGGCTGCCCATGATCCTTGCACCGGCAAGGGGTTTGTCCTTGCCGTATTTTTCGCGTGTCGCCATCAGCCCGGGCATCTCGTGCTCGGCAATGTCCAGTTCCCGCCGGCCGAAGTCAGCCAGACCGATGTCTTTGATTTTATAGTCCGTAAATTCCGCCATAATTTATTACTCCTGCAAAAGTAGGTTATTTTCAAATCACGAGCGAGGCATTGTAACAAAACCCCCTGCCTTTTCCAGGCTAATTATCGGCTGGCATGACAACGCGGGAGATTATATGCGTCTCGCGTGGCGGGAATACTGCTTGGAAGGAATTGGTTACTTGCAGGATTTGCAGGCGGCTGCCGCTGTGAGGAAGGCAGCGACTTTTTCCATGTCTTTGACACCCGGCTCGGTTTCCACACCGGAGGAAGCATCTACGCCCCAGGGTTGAACTGTCGCGATAGCGCCTACGACGTTTGTTGCGTCCAAGCCGCCAGCCAATATCAGCGGCGGCAGGCCATTTACCCCGCCGGCTGCTCGCGCGTCGGACACAAGGTCCCAGTTGAACGCCTCGCCGGTTCCACCGGCGGCGGCTGGGCTGAACGTATCCAACATGATCCCCATCACTTTTTCGCGGGCGGGTTCAGGCACACTGGCCAACCAGTTGTGGACTTCCTCCAGCCAACTGCCGTTTCGGACGCGGAAGGCCTTGACGCATGGGAGCGTCAGTTTCGCGACGATTTCCGGCGGCTCGTTGCCGTGCAGTTGCGCGCAGGCCAGCCGTGTTTTGCCGGCAATGGCGTTGATCTGCTCGGCGGAGGAATCCACGAATACTCCCACCGCCGCGCCCGGCGGCAGTTCATCCGTTATCGCGGCTGCCTGGTCGGCGGTTACCTGCCGCTTCGATTCGGCAAAAATAAGCCCGATCGCGTCGGCACCCATCTCGATAATGGCCCGGGCCTGTTCCGGCATGGTCAGCCCACAGATTTTGACTCGCACGTGTTCCATACTATACATACCGGTAAAACCACTCCTGGGTTCAAACAAATTCGGAAAAGCTCCGCTCTCTTGATGAGGTTACCCTTAGAATATGCCGCATAAAGTGGAAAAATAACAGTGTTTTCTAATATTTTTTCGCATCCGGCTCTTCATAATCAGGAATTATCCCGGCTGTCGAATTCCGAATAACCGGTCCCAGGGGCTTGACATAAACAGCCCCTGCGCATATGGTATGCCTCCTGATGTGATTTTCTCCGGCAGCCGAGAGGTTACCAGAAACGCTGTAATCGCAGCAGGAACGCCCGGGTGGCGGAATTGGCAGACGCGCCAGGTTGAGGGCCTGGTGAGGTTAACACCTCGTGCTGGTTCGACTCCAGTCCCGGGCAATTTTTTTGCGCTCATGGCGGGGGCGGCGACCAAATCCCGGGGGAAAAAAACCTTTTGCCTCCCCCGTTGGGGGTTCGACTCCAATTTCGGGCATTTTTTTCGCTCATAGCCGATGCGGCGACCAAATCCCGGGGAAAGAAAACCCTTTTGCCTCCCCCGTTGGGGGTTCGACTCCAGTTCCGGGCATTTTTTTTCGCTCGTGGCCGATACAGCAGTTCAAGTCCAGAATATTTTTCTTTCTCGTCCGAAACCGGCAGGGCGTGTCCGGGTTGAAAAACCCATAGCCAAAATCGCCGGAATAGTGTATAAATGCCAACCTATTTCGTATTTATTATCTGTGCTTTTGCAGTGTGGTCATCACCAGAAGAATGGAGATTGTTGTGGCAGAAAAGATGAATCAGGATGCACACGAAGATGCCTTGGCGGCGCTTGCTTCGGGCGGCCAGCCTTCAGAGGCAGCGGCCGAAGAGGCCTTTATGCCCACCGAAATCGACTCGCACATAGGAGTCAACCCCGCAATCGATTTGGGGATTCCGGAAAAACCAAAACTTTCCTCCGCCCAAGCCATCGAGGCCAAGAAGACCCGGTCAGCCCAGCTTAAATCCCAGCATTCCGCACAGGTAGCCCATCATTTTCGCAAAACGGCGATTCCGCTTCTGTTGACCATGGGCGGAGTATTGGTCATCATTGGAATTTCGGTGCTTGTCATGATGGCCGACTATAAGCCCGAATATCCCGATGACAAGAATCTGTTGCTCGAAAACGGTGGGTTGTTTTCGGGCATTTGTCTTTTCCTGGCGGTGGTTTTGATTGGCGGGGCGGCATTTTTCCACGTGGAAGTTACCAGGGCCAAACAGAAGGCCCGGCGACTGCAGGAGGCGCTGGAAGCCCACAACAATCAAAACAACGCCAACGTATGATTTTGCGGCAGTAATATACAAACGGCTTTGCGGTAATGAGAATTTCCGGCAGTTGTGCCGGCGTATTGAGTATCGAAAATGCATCCTATCGAAGACATCCTGGCCGATTTGCGCGACGGGCGCATGATCGTGCTCGTAGACGACGAATCTCGTGAAAACGAGGGCGATCTGGTCTGTGCCGCGGAAAAAACCACGCCGGAGATCATCAATTTCATGGCGAAGTTCGGCCGCGGGCTTATCTGCCTGCCAATGACCAACGAAAAGGCCGATTCACTCGGCCTGCACCCGCAAACCTCGACCAACACCTCGCAATTCAGCACAGCCTTTACCGTCTCCGTCGATGCCAGCGATGGCGTAACCACCGGCATAAGCGCCGCCGACCGCGCCCACACAATCCAGGTCGCCTGCCGCGACGACGCCAAACCCGCCGACCTCGCCAGACCGGGGCATATCTTCCCGCTGCGGGCGGTGGACGGCGGTACGCTGTTACGCATCGGCCAGACCGAGGGAGGCGTAGACCTCGCCCGGCTCGCGGGGCTTAAGCCGATGGCGGTAATCTGCGAGATCATGAAAGACGACGGCACGATGGCCCGGCGGGACGACCTGGACATCTTCTGCCGCGAACACGATATAAAAATCTGCTCGGTCGCAGATATCATTCGCCACCGGCTGCGTACCGAGCCGCTTATCCGCCGCGAGGTGGAAATCGATCTGCCGACGGAATTCGGCGACTTTCGCCTGATAGCGTATCATTCCGCGGTCGATCCCGACCCGCACATCGCCCTGTGCTGCGGCGGCGTGGGGCTGAACGATAAAGACGGCAAGCCGATTATCCACGACGAGCCGGTGCTGGTTCGCGTGCACAGCGAATGCTTCACGGGCGACATTCTCGGCTCGTTGCGGTGCGATTGCGGCCCGCAGTTGCACACCGCCCTTCGCGCCATAACCAAGGCCGGCAAGGGCGCGGTGGTCTACGTCCGCCAGGAAGGCCGGGGCATTGGGCTGATTAACAAACTCAAGGCCTACAAGCTGCAAATCGAAGACGGGCTTGACACCGTCGAGGCGAACATACACCTCGGCTTCCAGCCCGACCAGCGGGACTACGGCGTCGGCAACCAGATTCTCCGCGACCTCGGCCTGCGCAAGCTGCGGCTGATGACCAACAACCACCGCAAAATAGACGGCTTGGGCGGCTACGGGCTGGAAATCGTCGAACGAGTACCGCTGGAAATCCCCGCCGGCGAGCACAGCGAACACTATCTCCGCACCAAAAAAAATAAACTAGGCCACATGCTCGACGACGTTTGAAACGCAATATCGGGAACAATTAGATGTAGGGCGGGCTTGCCCCTAAGGGGTGCTTGCACCCGCGAGTTTTTTCGATGCGGGCCGTAGGGTGGGTGCTTGCACCCACGTGTTTTCCCGCCGATTTTTATGGGAGACAAGAACATGAAAAAGAACATTCTCTTTTTTGTCGCGATGCTCCTGCCGGCCTGTGGCTGTGCCCAAACGGTTCCGTCCACGCCGGTTCCGCAATTGTACCACCCCGGCCAGGATTTCCTGCTCGTTTTTCACACGCAATTGTTGGATAAAAGCATAAAAAAGCATCCTGACTTCGTGGCATATATACCGATCGCTGAAAACAAAAGCGCCGACAGCTCTACCATCGAAGAGCGAGAGGTTGAGCGGAAGGATGCAAACTCTCACTTCAGGGTATGGCTGGAAAGGGAACTACCGCTGCAAGTAGTGGCTTCGGACAAGCCCGGCTGCGTTGCCGTCTCCATGAAATATCGTCGGCATCGCGGGAGCGGGGCGTGGTGGGACGAAGACGGCCGTACCAGAGAAGAATCCTTCGACACAGCCAAAAAGCCGCCTGCCGATGATGATAAGCAATGGGAACACGAGGAATATCTGGAGGCAATGAGGACAGTCTCTTTCTCCGCACTTGTAAACGCCGCCGGGAAAATAGTAGAGTTCGACGCCAAGGGCGGAAATTTCTATTCGCTTAAGAAGGACAATGCCGAGGACAACAAGATGTCCGAGGAACAGAAACAGTTGTCTCTGCGGTTGCAGACTGGGGGCGTTTTCAACGCGATGGCTGACACGATGGCTTATCTGCCTCCGATCGGTATACAACAAGGCCAACAGTGGCATGTTCGCCGCGAGAAGGTGTTGCCCTATCGTACGTACGAATTCTACATGTTGACCGATGGCTGTGTATTTTCCACAGAGCAATCAACCTGTCTGGTTAAATCGATCAAACAGACGCCCGCGGGGCGTGTGGCGACGATTGAAATCACAGGCCGGCGTGTCCCTTATTTTCCCGAATTCGGCATGTCGAATCGCGTGAAGCGATTGGACATTTCCGGCAGGCTGCTCTTTAATCTGGATACCGTAAACATAATCGATCTGCGAATAGAGTCCATTCCCCGGTTCCTGAGTGCAGAGGACAGGCGAGAGTTTAAGATAAAATTCGTGGACTCGGTGAAACTCTGTCCGCTGGAAAGGTAGGTGCGTGGCATGGGTAGAACTACAACGCAATTAGCCGTCAGTATCACTTCTCACACGAAGTCGCGTGTGCCGCGGAAGAAAATCGTCGGCCTGATCGAACATGTCGTCCGAGCCGAAAAAGCGACCCCCGGCGAACTGGACATCGCCGTCGTCGATTCGCGCGAAATCGCCCGGATCAACCGCCAATATCTCAACCACGCCGGGCCGACCGACGTTATCAGCTTCGACCTGTCCGCCGATGACGGCAGCGGGCTTCTCAACGGGCAAATTGTGGTTTGTGCCGAGGTCGCACGCAAGCAGGCTGTCCGGCACGGCTGCGGTATGCAGGAAGAGTTATTGCGATACGTAGCCCACGGCCTGCTGCACCTGATGCGCTACGACGACACCACAGAAGAAAAAGCAAAAAAAATGCACGCCCGCCAGGAAAAACTGCTGAAAGAATTTCTGGGGTAAAAACGGGAACCGGGAACCAGGAACTGGGAACCGGGAAAAACAAAAACCAGGGAAACAAGAACTAGTAAAACGGGAACTGGGAACTGAAGCATGGTCAGACAACACATGGCTTGCAAGTAAGCCATGCCACCCAAAACAGATAATGAATGCGATTCCCGGTTTACTGCTTCCCGGTTCTTGTTTTCCTGTTTTCCCCGTTTTTGTTTTTCCCGGTTCCCAGTTCCTGGTTCCCGGTTTTTCCCGTTTTTCGTTTTTCCTGTTTT
>JAIORC010000189.1 GCA_021108335.1 Phycisphaerae bacterium | reverse complement strand
CAGTTGGCTAGAGCGCACGGATCACACCCGTGAGGTCACTGGTTCGAGTCCAGTAAGGCCCATTGTTGTAACAACCTGCCGATATCAGCCTGCGCGTATATGAGCCTGCCTTCGGCAGAACCGCTTCTGGACGAATGACTTCAGAGAAAATAATCAATCTGGATCAGGCTCAAGGCATATTCGTTGACGTTAATTTGGAGAGGAAAGGGCTGCGCATGAAAATCGTCAGAGATCCTATCCATGAGTATGTGGCATTCTCCAAAGAGGAACGCGAGCTAATAGATAGCCCTTGGTTTCAACGCTTGCGACATTGTTCACAGAACGGCCCGGCGCGGTTGGTCTATCCTTGTTTGTTGGGGACGAGGTTTGAGCACTCGCTCGGCGTAATGAACATTGCAACAGAGATGTTCGACGCTGCCGTTGGTACAGCAAAACGTTTGAAACCCGTGCTCTTGCGAAAGTTTATCAAAACATGTAAACGTGATCTGAAGCTCTTCTTGGGCCGCAACCGAAAGGACAATCAGGTTCTCGATGATGCGAGGAAGATACTTCGGGCAACGGCTTTATGCCACGACATTGGCCACTTTCCCCTTTCTCATACATTGGAAAGAGCCTTCAAAAAAGAATTCTGGCAAGCCGCAAGGCCATCTTATATACCGTCCCGTGCTATCCACGAGATGGTAAGCGTAGAGATTGTGAGACACATAATTGACAGCAATGATCTGGCTCTGGCTGGCTGGCTCGGGAGAGCAGTGATATTAGTCATGCTCGCACCAGGAGCTCTCTCGGTTAGCTATGGCAAAAGCAATCTACCGTTTGCCAAGACCATGTTCAGTACGCTGAATGCCATAATAATGGGGGATTACGATGCTGATCGTCTTGATTATATTCAACGAGACGGCTATTTTAGTGGGTCTGGTTTTGGCCACTTCGATGTGCGAAGATTTATCGACGCAATGACTCTGACAGAAAACAACGGGGGTTTCCGGCTCATCCCATCGAGTAGAGCCCTGAGCACCATAGAAGCAGCGCTGGTGGAGCGTTACAAACTGTACAAGTGGGTGTACTTCCACCACAAGGTTCTCTTTCTAGATGAAATAACTTGTGAGTCTGCTCGCAAGATATTCACAAAACCAGATATCAAGGCAAAGCTATTTCAAAAACACAAAATGGTTGTTGATGATGCCGAATATCGGCGGAGTGTATTTGATGCTCTGAGTTCACCTGAGAAAAGCATTCCTCCTCTGGTCCTTTTTGATGGAAAGGAAATCGGCTTAACGAAGGGCTTCTACAAACTCAATGTATCTTACTTTATTGGGAACAGAGACTCATACTTCTTCGACGATATCTGGTTTTGCACGGAGTTCCGGAAAAATTGTAAACTCGGAACGCAAGGCAAGCGTTACAAACAGGCTCTTCTCGATAGATCTCCTTGTGGGATAACCGTCTGGAAGGATTGGTCACAGTTCGGGAAGTTTCGACACGAGTGCTTGACGCAATTAAACGATTCAGGGACCTTTGCCGACAAAACTGGAACAGATGAAGTCGCCAACAACACTTCTGGATTTCTGAAAAAGCTTTGGCAGATAATGAGAGAAGGTGATTTTTCCGAGTCAGTGTTCTTGATAATGGCCGAGGAGGGACGGAAGATGCTAAAGAAGGAGAAGGTCCTCAAAAAGGAGTTTGCCCTTCTTGTACGAGTAGCTGACTGGGGGCTTTTTGGGAATCTCCGCGAGAAGCAGATTCTCGGTAGAACAGGCAAACCGGGTGACCTTGTGGAACACTCCGCATTGCTGAAGGAGTTGTCTAATCTTCGAGGCGAGATTCCGTTCTACGTGTTTGTCGTAGGGGAAACAGCGGACATTCAAACAGCTAAAAAGGACAAAGAAATGCCAAAGAAATTGTTGACCTTTTTGGCCAAAGCGTTTACAAAGGCTATTGTTAATTGCTGGGATGAATCTGAGGAACTCAAACAGGCTTGGGCCTCTATGAAAGGAATCTAGGATGCCAGTCACAGCCAACAGAATGGTTATTTCTTCTTACACAAGGGCTTACCGCGTTCTCCGTTCTGCTTGCAGACAGAACAGACGTACCTTGAAAATCTCAACAGCACAAGAGCGTCTTGAGATCACACCCGGCCTCGTTTTTGCTCGTGGGACTTCGATGGTCAAAGTGCTAGGGAAGCTTGAGCGATGGAAGTTGATCAAAGTGCATGGCTCGACTATCGAGATACTTGACAATCCTTGTTAGACATTTACTATTCGCTCTACCTTTCTTCTTGCGTGGTAGGGAGATACTTTTCCGGGTGGGCTGTCGGGTTTACCCCGGTTTGCAGTAGTCTATCAGGCGGGCGATTTCGCTTCGCAGTTCCTTGCGGTGGACTATCGTGTCAACGAAGCCTTTTTCCTGGAGGAATTCCGCCCGCTGAAAACCTTCGGGCAGTTCGGCTTTGATCGTATTGGCGATTACGCGAGGCCCAGCGAAGCCGATCAGCGCATTCGGCTCGGCAATGATGATGTCGCCGAGCATTGCGAAGCTGGCGGTGGTTCCGCCGGTGGTCGGGTCGGTAAGGACGGCGAGGTACAGTCCGCCGGCTTCGTCGTATCTAGCCAGGGCTGCCGACGTCTTGGCCATCTGCATGAGGCTCAACGCACCCTCGTGCATGCGTGCGCCGCCGGAAATGCAAACCACTACCAGCGGCAGCGAATGTTCGGTGGCGTATTCGATAAGGCGGGTGAGTTTTTCGCCCAGGACGGAACCCATCGAGCCCATCAGGAAGTCGCCAGCCATCACTCCCAACGCGACGCGTCGGCCTTTGATGTACGTTGCACCCGTCAGAATCGCCTCGACGTAGCCGGTTTTCTTTTGCTCGCCGGCGATGCGCTTGGCGTACGATTTACCCTGCCAGTGGAAATTCAGCGGGTCTGCGGGGGCTATTTCGGCGAAGAGTTCCTCGAAGCTTCCGGGGTCGCAGAGGTGCTCGACCCGCGCTCGGCCTCCCATGCGGAAATGGTGTTCGCATTTCGGGCAGACCTCCAGGTTTTCGGTAACGGCTTTGCGGTACAGCATCGCCTCGCAGTTCGGACATCGCATCCACAGCCCGTCGGGCACTTCGCGTTTTTTCCGGGGAGAGGGGACTGGTAATGCAGCCGCGTCGTATGGACTGGTTGCCTGCTGTTCGTCTTTCGTATTTTTCGCCATCGCTTGACTATCCTTCCGATTTATCACCGTTATGGGCAATTCGGACCAGGTTCTGTCTGAAAAGTCTCTTCGGGCTGCAGACAAAGCCTAACGCCATTATGGGCGTTTCGTTGCGTCAGTATATCCTATTTACGTTGACCACGCACTGGTTTTATTGTCCTGTTTATAGCATATCCAGGTGAAATCCGGCGACACCCGGCTCCAGAATTCGTCGAGGGACGCATTTTCAAGCCGGCAGCGGAGCAGTCCCAGTGCAATCGGCCTGAGTACCAGTATCGGGCTTTGCTTTTTTTCTTTTTTCGTGATGTCGTCCAGTGCTTCGGCGATTCGCGTTGACGCTTCGTCCAGCGTTTCGCCGCCTGGGGGGCGGACATTGGCCGGCGTTTCCAGCCATTGTTTGTGCAGACGGGGCTGGCGGCGTTTAATTTCCTCGTGTGTCAGTCCCTGCCACAGGCCGAAATCCACCTCAGCCAGCCGCCGGTCGGTTTTGATTTTCATAGCCAGTTCATCGGTCAGCAATTTTGCGGTTTGCTGCTCGGCTTCGCCGGCGGCGGCGTAAATAATCGTCGGCTTGTGCGGTACAAGTTCCTTTGCCACGCGGCGGATGGTTTCCATGCCTTCCCGGCAGAGTGGCACGCCGGCAAGCGATTCCAGTCGTCCCTGTTCGTCCCATATTGTCCTGCCGGTCTGCACCAGCAATAGCTGCGTCATTAGGGAACCTCTAAAAATTCACCTGCGGATCCGGTTTCGTAATTCGATTGTCGCGGCGGCGGGGTCGTCCGCGGCGAAGATGCTGTTTCCCGCGACCAGGACATTTGCCCCGGCCTCTACGGCCAGGTGGGCGGTTTCCATGTTTATCCCGCCGTCAACCTCCAGCCGCTGCTTGTCGGTGAGCAATTCGCTGATCGCCCGGATTTTCGGCAATTGGTCGGCCATGAAGCTCTGCCCGCCGAATCCAGGCTCGACCATCATCACCAGCACCAGATCCACGAGGGGTATGATATCGGCTATCGTTTCGACGGGGGTTTTGGGCTTGACGGTTACGCCCGCGCCCAGCCCCAACTGGCGGATACGCTCAATGAGCCGAACGGGTTCGTCGGTGGCTTCGATGTGGAAATTCAGGCTGTCCGCTCCGGCTTCGGCGAACCGTTCGATGTAATATTCCGGGTCGGTTACCATCAGGTGCACGTCCAGCACAGCCTCGGTGTATCGTCGCAGTTTGCCGACCACGGGCGGGCCCATCGAGAGATTCGGTACGAAATGCCCGTCCATGATGTCCACGTGCAGGATGTCCGCGCCGGCTGCGAGTACCGCGTCGATTTGTTCGCCTGCCCGGGCGAAGTCCACGCTCAGCAGGCTTGGTGCGATCAGCACGTCGCCCGTCAGCGACGGCCAAGGATTTTTTCTGATAGATGTCATAGGGTTATTCATACTCGGTACGGTAGTCGGTACTGTAGGGGTTTTATACCGTATTTGTCCAATAAAAGAAATAACGTTCTGCCTTGGCCTGCTGCTTGGCATTTGTGCCGTAATTTCAGGTTTACCTGAAACGTATTTGTGCTATACTGATCGTCCCTGCTTAACTTTTATCAGGAGTATTACATTATGGCTGAAGTGGTTCTGACCAATGTTGATAAGATTTACCCCGGTGACGTCAAGGCGGTTGATGATTTCAACCTGGTTATTGGCGATGGTGAGTTTCTTGTGCTGGTCGGCCCATCGGGTTGCGGCAAAAGCACTACGTTGCGTATGGTAGCCGGCCTGGAGGAAATCACCGACGGCACTATTGCTATCGACGAACGCGTCGTCAACGACGTGCCGCCGAAAGATCGCGACATCGCCATGGTTTTCCAGAATTACGCATTGTATCCGCACATGACGGTCTACAAGAACATGGCCTTCGCGCTGAAGCTGCGGAAATTCCCCAAAGCCGAGATCGATGCACGTGTGCGTGATGCGGCAGCGGTTCTCGGCATTGACGAACTGCTGGAGCGTAAGCCCAAGGCATTGTCCGGCGGGCAGCGACAGCGTGTGGCGCTCGGCAGGGCTATCGTCCGCCAGCCCAAGGCGTTCCTGTTCGACGAACCGCTGAGCAACCTCGATGCCAAGCTTCGCGTCGAGATGCGGGCAGAGCTTAAATCGCTGCATCGCCGGTTGAGTACGACCACGATTTACGTAACGCACGATCAGGAAGAGGCCATGACGCTCGGCGACCGGATTGTGGTGATGAAGGACGGCCTTGTCCAGCAGGTCGGCGATCCGCTGGAGGTTTACGATCGGCCGAGCAATCGCTTCGTCGCCAGTTTTGTCGGCACACCGCCGATGAATTTCATCGAAGGGAAGCTTGTGTCCGAAGGCGGTCAATTATGGTTTGACGGCGACGATTTCCGTCTTTGCCTGCCGGAAAATCGCACTAGCGGGCTGGCCGACCAGGCCGGTAAGGATGTCGCGCTGGGCGTTCGGCCGGAAGCGATGCACCTCGAAAACGAAGGCCGATTCGCCGGTACAGACAACGTTCTGCCGGTAACAGTAGACGTCATCGAGCCGCTGGGCGAAAAGATGGACGTTTATGCCGCCACGGAAAAGCATCCGCATATTGTCGCCCGCGTGGACGCTCAGCGAGACCTCAAAGCCGGAACGAAAATCTCCCTGCACCTGGACATGAACAAGGTACACCTCTTCGCCACTGGCGACGACGAACGAAACTTGACGCTGGGCTGATAAAGTATCTCCAAAATTTGGTCCCCTAAACTCAAAGAATGGCGTATCAACCGAGATGTCCAACGAAATTAAAATAGACAAGATCGTTCTGCACCATATCAAGATTCCACTTCAAAAGCCTTTTCGCATAAGCGTAGGCGAAGTTACGGAAAAGGAATTTGTCCTCGTGGAGGGTCGATTCGGTGATATCACCGGATGGGGCGAGGCTGCCGTCGATTGGATTCCTTTTTACACCTCGGAAACCGTGGGAACGGCTATGTCAATAGGCCAGAGCCTCCTTGGCCCCCTTGTCATGGAACGCGGCTGGTCAAGCCCTGAAGCATTATGCGACGGTTTCGAGAAATTCAGGGGGCATCGCTTTGCCAAGGCTGCTTTCGAGACGATGTTCTGGGATATTTACGGAAAAGTTGTCGGCAAAAGTGCCTCCAGCTTGCTGGGCGGAACACGTCAATGGGTGGAATGCGGGCCTAGTATCGGCATCCAGGAAACGCCGCGGCAACTCGTCGAGAATGTCGCTGAATATCTCGAAAAGGGATATCGCCGCATAAAAATGAAAGTATCGCCCGGCAAAGACAAGGAATATCTCGCGGCTGTCAGGGCGCAATTCCCGGATATAACGCTAATGGTTGACGGGAATAACGCGTATAAATCCACGGATATGGAACATCTGGCATCCTGGGATGATTATAATCTGCTGATGATAGAGCAGCCGCTCAACGAAAACGATCTATACTACCATTCAATCCTTCGCAAACACCTCAAAACACCGATATGCCTCGACGAAAGCATTGAAACACCCTATCTCGCCGAATCCGCTATCAAACTCGAATCCGCCGACATTGTGAATATCAAGGTCGGGCGTGTAGGCGGAATGGTAAACTCCAAAAAAGTGCACGATATCTGCGAAGCGGCGGGCATTCCTGTATGGGTTGGCAGCAGAATAGGCTCAAGCCTTGCCGATGCCATGAGGATTGCAATCGCATCGCTGTCCAACGCGAAATATCCCTCCGACCTGGGCTTTCATTTTGAGTATATGGCCGACGATATCGTCGAGGACTACTTCGAAAAACGCAATGGCTGCGAATATAAAGTACCAACCACACCCGGCATGGGATTAGAGGTCGATCGGGCAAAGTTGAAACAGTACGCCGTAACCTCCGTAGAGCTTTAGGGTTCCGCTTGGTATTGCATCGCGGCTTATACTCGCGTCTCGCGCCAATCCGTGAAATCATCTGTTGCAAAATATCGGAATCGGGGGTAATATTTATGGGTTATCCGATCATTGCCTTCATCAACAGGGAGAAAACATATGCGAATGATGACCGGTGCCATTTTGATCCTGGCCAGTTCGATTCTGCTTTTCATGTACACGTTTCTCGACAAATCGCTTAAAGTCGCTGTCTGGGTGGAATGGTATGGCTATATCACGAGCTTCATTGGCTGGGCGTTCATTGGCTGGGGAATATACAAAGACATTCTGGCAAGTCGCTATCGCAAGCATCATCGTATCAAGGGCGATACATAAATACCCTTTGTAACGAGTATTGGAGGGGGTAGTTTTTGTAAATATCGTGCTCGGCCGAAATCGTCTGCTCGAAGCTCGCGTTGGTTTCGTGCGGTATTTGTAGATCATGTTTGCATCGTCGTTCTCCCGCCTAATGTAAACATAATGCTTTTGATATTTTGTGGTTGACCTATATCTAAACGGGTGTACAATCCCCAACGTTGCAGGGCAGAGTCTCGTTTAGGGACTCGAGGGAAGGCCGTGAGAATCGGCCGCGGACGCGCCGCTGTAACCGGTAACGATCGC
>JAIORC010000353.1 GCA_021108335.1 Phycisphaerae bacterium | reverse complement strand
GGACAGGACGATCAGCGAAGAGCCTACGATCAGGGCTGAGAGCACCAGGCCGTATACTATGCGGTTGCTGATCTGGTCGTGCGTTTTGAGCATCGGCTCAAGACCTTTGTGTTCAAATTGCACGCGCATCCGGCCTCGCTTGATCTGCGAGATAATCTCGCTGGCGTCGCCCGGGAAATCCCGCAGGAGCACTTCCCAATTCACGCCGGCGGTGTAGAAGTCGGTCGCCAGCTTGCGCGGGCTTAGCCTCTCCCGCATCAGTTGCTTGGCGAACGGCTCCATGTGCTTGATGAAGTCGAACTCCGGCGAAAGCCGCCTGCCGTTGCCCTCAACCGTAGCCAGCGCTTTGAACAGCAGGTAAAACGTCGGCGGCAATTTGAGATTGTGGTGTATCAGCAGCCGTATGAATTCCCCGAAGAGTATGCCGATGCGTATGTCTTTCAGTTGGCGGTAAAGGTGCTGCTCGACGAATTCCGCAACGTCGGCTTCGAGGGCTTCGATGTGCTCGTGATGTTCATTTCGCGAGAGGCCCAGCAGTGCGAGGGTTATCTGGGCTTCGTCGCGGCGGACAAGCCCGGCGATAAGGTTGGCGAGGCATTCGCGGTGATGGCTGGTCAGCGTGCCCATCATCCCGTAATCCAACATGCAGATGACATCGTCGGGCAGAATGATGATATTGCCCGGGTGCGGGTCGGCGTGGAAAAATCCGTGCCGGAATATCTGCGTGAGCATGATATCCGCGCCGGCGGAGGCTACCGTTTCGAAGTCGCTGCCGGCCTCGGTCAGGGCGTCGAGGTCGGAAACCTTAATGCCCTCCATGAATTCCATGACCAGTACCTTGCTCGTGGAAATCTCGCGGCGGAGCTTCGGGACGTGTATGGTTTTGTCCGATTCGAAATTCCTGGCGAAGCGTTCGACGTTGCCAGCCTCGATGCTGAAATCCATCTCCTGTTTGATCACGTGGGAAAAATATCGAACCATGCCCACCGGATCCAGAGCGTCCAGCGCGTGAATATGCTTTTCGATGAGCTGCGCGAGATGGGCCATGATTTCCAGGTCTACCGCGATTACGCGGTGGATGCCCGGCCGCTGGACCTTCACAGCCACCACTTCGCCGTCCGGCAACACCGCCCGATGCACCTGGGCGATGGACGCCGAGGCTACCGGCGTTTCGTCGAACTCCTGGAAGATTTCATCAACCGCCTGGCCAAGCTCTGCCTCGATAATCTCCCGCACCTGGGCCATCGGGAATGAGGGCACGGTGTCCTGCAGCTTTTCCAGCTCCTCGCACAATTCTTCAGGCACAAGGTCAGGCCGCGTGCTGGCGAGCTGGCCGAGCTTGACATAAGAAGGCCCAAGCTCCTCCAGCACCATTCGCAACCGCTGCCATCGCGTAATCGCCGGCCGCGGGACGGCTTGAGTCTTCATGAGAAAGCGCTTGCCAAACCCGATATGCCGATGCAGCCCAAGCCCAGCCACGAAATCGCCAAGCCCATGCTTCAGCAATATCGAGATTATCTGTCGATACCGGTTAACGTAGCGGTATCTGCGCCCAACCCATCTTATTCCGGGAAGCATCGCCATAGTGTGTTATCACTTCTTTTTGGGCTTCGCGGCGGCTTCGAGTTTCTTGATGCGGGTCTCGAGCTTCGTCACATCCGCTTTTGTCGGCAGGTGGAGTTTATGCATCGTTTCCTCCACGAGTTTTTCGACGTGCTTCTGAAGGTCTTTCCTGGTCTTTTCCGATTTTTTCAGGATATCGGCAACCAGGTCCTTGCCTTGCTTTTCCGTCAGGTTACCCTTTTCAACGAGTTCCTTGACGTGGCCATCGATTTTTTCCTTGGTCTCGGCGGCAAGCCCCACCCCAATAAGAAACGCTTTGTTAATTACGTCCAGCATAGCCAACTCCTTTCTATTGCATTTTTTATAATATCCCAGACCGCATCAGAAAATTGTTATGCAACGAGTTGCATAACCTACGGCTTTTTACAAACTCCCAGAATGCATAAGCCGATCCGCGACCCCTGCACTGTTATTTTACCAGCACATCCCGTCATTATGCCATTATTTTCGGAGGTTTCCGATAATTCGTGAACGACCTGATTTTCCGGCAGGCTCGGTTTGGGTGGCATAGTCCCCTGGGGATCATGTGTTTTTCCGGTTCCCGCGTGATAGTTGAGTGGCGGGAGCAAAGCGACAGCTACGATGTCGGCAAAACGCTTTTCCCGAGAAAAAACTTGTTTTTCCTTCTTCTAACTGATAGCTGGACACAAATGACTATGGATAATCTTAAAGACGAACAACAATCTGCCTCGGCCAAGGTAACATTCGAGCCGACGGGCCGATCCGTATGGGTGCTGCCGGGCACACTGGTAACCGAAGCCGCCGGACAATGCGGGCTTGCGATCGACGCGCCTTGCGGCGGTGCGGGCACGTGCGGTAAATGTCGCGTGCGATTTATGTCGGGTGCGCCCCAGGCGAGCGACGCCGCCGGGGAACAGCTAAGCCCTGCCGACCTGGAAGCCGGCTGGCGACTGGCCTGCCAGGCGAAAATAACCACCGACACCGTTATCGCCATCCCGGAAACCTCGCTGTTTACCGAACGGCTGCAGATTCTCACCGACAGCGAAGCAGTGGTCGAGGCGTCGGCACCGCCGATACCGCACACGCAAATACCCGTCGATCTTGTCGAGGGGCAGCAAAACTTCGCCGTCGCCTTCGACGTCGGCACTACGACGCTGGTCGGCGAATTGCTGGAATTGCCTTCCGGGGCGGAGCGGGCGGTCGTAGCGAGTATCAATCCGCAGGTCAGCTTCGGCGACGACGTGGTCAGCCGGATCGGCTGGGCAATTCAGAACGCCGCCAAGGCTGCCGAACTGCGAGATGCCGTCCGCGGCGCGATTGACGATCTGCTGGGCCAGGTGTGCAAGGACGCGGGCATCACGCGGGACGAAATTCGCGCGATAAGCCTCGCCGGCAACACAACCATGCAGCATCTACTGTGCAGCCTGGATGTATCGAGCCTGTCCGTGCTGCCCTTCGAGCCGGCCCGGCAGGAAGCCTGGGTCTCCGAGGCGGCGGAACTGGGGCTTACGATCGCGCCGGGCGGCAAGGCGTTTGTGCTGCCGGTAATCGGCGGATTTGTCGGCGGGGACACGGTCGCGGGCATTCTGGCTACGGATATGACCGACGCAGCCGGGCCTACGCTGATGATCGACATCGGCACCAACGGCGAAATCGTGCTGGCTGCCGACGGACAACTGCTGGCTGCCAGTGCTGCTGCCGGGCCTGCCTTCGAGGGCGCCAGAATCAGCAGCGGTATGCGGGCAGCGGCGGGGGCAATCGAGAAAGTTATCATCGCCAGACCCGACGGCCTGATGAAAACAAACGTAATCGGCGGTGCCGAGCCAATCGGCCTGTGCGGCAGCGCGATCGTGGACATTGCCGCCGAGATGCTGCGATGGGGGCTGATGGACCCGATGGGGCGGATTTTACCCATCGACGAGTTGCCGGCGGACATTCCCGGGGCGCTTGCCGAGCGGCTGCGGGAAGACGACCGCGGGCAGATGGAATTCGTGCTGTCGGTCGGAAGAGACGGCCGGCCCGACGTAACGATCCAGCAGCGGGACTTCCGCGAATTACAACTGGCTACCGGTGCGCTGCGGGCGGGCGTGGGTATACTGCTGAAGCAGGCGGGGCTTAAGCCAGCCGACCTGGAACGGGTGCTCATTGCCGGCGGATTCGGCAGCTTTATCCGTCGCAACAACGCACAGCGAATCGGACTGATTCCCGCGGATGTGCCACCGGAGCGGATCGGCTACGTGGGCAATGTTTCCCTGCACGGGGCAAAACGCGTGCTGATATCGACTGCCGCCAGAGAGCAGACGCGGGAAATTTCCAGCCGGACGCGACACGTGGAACTCTCCGCCGATATGGAATTCCAGATGGCCTTCGCCGAAGCAATGATATTCCCGGAATCATAAAAACGGGAACCGGGGAAAAACAGGAACCGGGAACAACGGTGAAACGGGAACCAGGAACCGGGAACAACGGGAAACGGGTACAACTGGGGGACCGGGAATTGTAGAGTGGGTGCTCCCGCCCACGCGGAAACTCTATAGTTGCAATCTCCCACGATGTCGGGTGGCATGGCGACAGGTGGCACAGGTTTGTAACCTGTGCAAATTCCCACGATGTCGGGTGGCATGGTCGATTCCGTCCACGAACCCAGCGCGGCGGCCTTCCCAGGCCGCCGCGGCACAGGTTACAAACCTGTGCCACTCAGTCTATCTTTCCCCCATGCGGGAAAATAAAAGCTCTTGCAAATACGCGAAAAAGCGGTATATTTACCCCCTGCCAAACGCATAAGCGCGCGTAGCTCAATGGATAGAGCACCTGTCTACGGAACAGGAGGTTAGAGGTTCGAATCCTCTCGCGCGTGGTTATCGGAAGCGAAACAGGTCAGCCTAACCGGCTGGCCTGTTTGCATTTCTGCATCAATCCTCAAAAAGTTTTAAGAAAACTTATTGAGGATTTCGGGCGGAAGGAGTACAATATTCGACAATTATATTTATATTTTTAATTTTTAAGGAAACACCGATATGAACAAGCGTCTGCAGTATATTTTATTAGGTTCTGCCGTAATTGCTTTGGTCCTCCTCCTTTTTAAAAACCACATTTTTGGATAGAGCGCTTCGCGTTTGTAATGTAGGTGTTTGAAAAGAGGTCGGAAAAGCGAACACGGATGGGTGTTGCTGTTCCGCAACTGTATTCCAGGAGATTCATTATGGAAAAGAAGCTACAGTATGTGAGATACGCGTTATTGTTGAGTTGCGTCGTTGTTCTGGGCATCCTTCTGTTTCAGAATTATATTTTCTGAGAAGGCGCGATTCACGGAAAAAGAGGCCAGCCACATAGCCCCACCGGAATGTTTGGTGCGGCGGCACGTTCAGCTATTATTTTATCTGTATTTTTTTGGCAACCTCTTTTTTCCTTACGATATCGTCATGTTGTTGCGATGCACGACTTCATCGTAGGGTTTTCCGAAATCACCCAGAACCTTTGCGACTTGACTGGTCCGCAAGCCTTTGATCTTTTCTACATGGTCGGCGGAGTAGTTGGTTAGTCCGCGCGCAATTTCATTGCCGGCTTCGTCTTGGATAGAGACCGTAGCCCCGGGCGCAAAGTGCCCTTCCACCCCCACAATACCAGACGGCAGCAGGCTTTTGCCGCCCTTGCACAACGCCCTTACCGCCCCGGCATCGACGATAATCTTTCCCGCGGGCTTAGCCGTCATGCCAATCCACCGCCGCCGGGAAGAAAGCCTTCGCTTGGCCGGTACGAAAACCGTGCCGAAGTTCTCGCCCTTCAACAGCCGCGTGAGTACCTTGGGCTGCCGGGCATTGGCGATAACCACAGTGCCGCCGGCCCGCGTAACAACTCCCGCCGCCTGCAATTTGGTAGCCATTCCGCCGGAGCCGTGCGTGCTCCGCTGATCGGTCGCCAGGGACAAAGCCTCATCGTCAACCTGCTCGATAACGTCCAGCAGTTCCTTGCCTTTGAATACGCCATCGACCGTCGTCAGCAGCACCAGCACGTCGGCTGACAACATATTGGTTACGTGCGCGGCGATGATGTCGTTATCGCCGAAGCGTATTTCGTAAATCGCCGTCGCGTCGTTCTCGTTGATAATCGGTAGCACGTCGGCTTCGTGGAGGGCGGTAAGTGTATTGCGGATATTGAGATACCGCGTGCGGTCTTCGAAATCCTCAGCCGTTATCAGCACCTGGCCGACTTTCACGCCGCTCCGGCCCATCGCGTCGTGGAACGTCCGCATGAGTTGGCCTTGCCCGACGGCAGCGGTCGCCTGGAGCATGGGAATAGTCTTGGGCCGGGCCGGCAGGTCCAACTCCGCCAGGCCCGCGCCGATAGCACCGCTGGCGACGAGCGTTACGGATACACCGGCCTTCTTCACCTCGGCAATCTGGCGGGCAAGGCTACGCACCGACTTGACCTCAAGTCGCCCCGTCGGGCCGCAAATCGCGTTCGTGCCGAGCTTTACCACAATGTGCCGGGCGTTGGCGAGTATCGTTTTTCGTACAATTTGTCCGGGCATAATGTTTCCTGCTTTTTATTTATAAAGGCCTGCAATTACAGTCTATCTGATACGTCTGTCCGAACAATATTATTGGGTTGGGTGGCCCCCCCCTTGGGGCAGGCCTGGGGGATGAATCCCATGCATGCTTCTGCAAGCAGAAGCATGGCACCCGACATTTTTTCTCGGACAGAACACTAATCCGTCAACTAACCTATAGATGGTGGCACAGGTTTGTAACCTGTGCAAGAAACACGGGTTAACATCCTGTATTACCCATCTGATTACCTGTTACAAACTGCTACAGCGTCCGTGGCGATGTCGCCGGGGCTGATAGCGGGGCATCGGCCTAGAATATGGCAAATCAGTTCGACGTTGCGACGGCTTGCGCCCTGCTGGCTGCGGACGAACTGCTGGACTTCCCGCCCGGCTGCCTCGGCAGCGTCGGGGTCGGTAAGCCAATCCCGAACCTGCCGGATAAGCGCGCCGCGGTCGGCGACTTCAACGCAGCCGTGCCGCAATAACCGCTGGGCCTGGGGAAAATTGAACGCATGAGGCCCAAAGCAGGTCGGCCTGCCCAACGCCGCTGCCTCGATCATATCCGAACCACCCATCGGCACAAGCGATCTGCCGACAAATACACACGTCGCCAACGCGTAAAACTTCCGCAACTCGCCCATCGTATCGCCCAGGATAACCGCGTCGGAACTCTGACTGACAGCCCCGTCCGGCTGTTGCGTCCGACGGAGACAATCCAAGCCGGCTGCGTCGATCAGCCTCGCGACTTCGTCGAATCGTTCCGGCTTACGGGGCACGATGGCCAGCCGCAAATTTTTAAATTTGAACTCATCTTCGGCCTTGAGTATTTTATACGCCTCCAGCAGGATCGCCTCTTCGCCCGGGCCTGTACCGCCGGCGACCAGCAGCGGCTCGTTCGGCCCCAGACCCAGTGCGGCGGCTAATTCGTCCTGCCCGCCGATAGTGTCGGTAATCTGGATGGAGTCGTATTTCATCATGCCGGTCAGGTGGACTTTGTCCGCCTTCGTGCCCAGTTCGATGAATTTCTCCGCGTAAATTTCGTCCTGCACGCCGATGGCCGCCAGGCGATTGAACAGCATTGCCGCCAATGGCCCGAGCATTTTGTATCGCGGGTAACCCTTGTTGGGACTCATCCGCCCGTTGACGACGACCGCGGGAATATTCCGCCGGTTGCAGACCTGCAGGAAATTCGGCCAGGCTTCACCCTCCATCAGGATGACCATATCCGGCTTCACGCGGCTCAGCGCCCTGCCGACCGACCAGGAGAAATCCAGCGGCCAATGGAAAACCTTATGGGCCGGCGCGTAAAGCCGCCTCGCCGCGGCGATACCGGTTTCGGTAGTGGAGGATATCACGATACGGAAGTCCGGCATCTGGCTTTGCAACTCGTCCACCAAGGGCCGCGACGCATTGATCTCGCCGAGGCTCACGCCGTGAATCCACAGCACCGGCTGAAGCCCGTGGCGATGTGGCGCCTTGCCCAACCGCTGCGACCAGTCGTGGCGATATCGGCCGTGGCAGACCATCCGAAACAGCCACACCGGCGAACTAGCCACCAACGCCAATCCATAAAGAATGTCCAAAACAATACCCATGCACCACAGTATCGCGGGCAACACCGGCGGTGTCAATCCATTGCCGGGATTTGCCGG
>JAIORC010000335.1 GCA_021108335.1 Phycisphaerae bacterium | reverse complement strand
TCATGGCCATCGGCTTCGCCGCTGACCATGCCACCCGACATTTTTTTCTGGGCCAATCATGGCGACCCCTGCGGTGTCGCCATGCCACCCAACAATTACAATTTCTATGCCGTCCTTCCCCCAGGCCTGCCCCAAGGGGGGGCCACCCAAACCGACAATATTGCCCGGGCACGATACTCACAGCCAGGCTACTTGTTTTTGTTGAGTTTTTCTTTCAGTTGGTCGTGTTGCTGTTTTGTGATGTAGTTTTGCTTTACCTTGTATCTTGCGACGCCCAAAGCCATCAGGCGGTGGGTGCGTAGACTGTCGATAATCGCGGCGGCTTTCTTTGGATCCTTTTCCCCGAAAAATTCGCCGATTTTCGAAGAGATCATCACGACGGCTGACAATTGGATATTGCGGTTGAGAACCAGCCCGCAACGCGACAGCTTCACGTAATGGTACATATCCGTGTAAATGTTCAGCGGCATAGCCTTGTCGAGATACGCCGGCGACTCGCGATAAACAATCGTCAGCCCGGCGGACTGGAAAAAATCCTTCCGCCAGATTTTCTCCAACGCCTCGGCTTCGGCTTTGAAAAGATGGTGCATTTTCGTCGTCGGCTGCGGGTCGGCGGGGTCTCGCATGGTGTCACTGCCGCCATTCGATTCCGTGTGATGCCCGCCGGCTGTCAGCGTTTCGACCAACCGTCCGCTCGTACGCAGTCGGAATTCCTCATCGCCCATCATCTTGCCGGCGGGAAGCCTGGCGAAGTTCGGAATCGGCAATGAAGTAATTTGCTGCACGCGATGGCCCCATTCGGATGTCCGCTTCTTCGCGGCGGGCACCGGCGGCAGCACAGCCAGGTACTTCGTCCACTGCCTGCCCTTATCACGATAGATTACAAACACGTCGTAGATGGGAAATTCGCCGGTGTTGATGATGTGGTAACGCTTATCCGAGTAGTTTGGCGATAAAATCGTTACCGCCGGCACTTCGCGCGTCGCTCCCTCGTAGAAAAGATACTTTTCGACCTGCTTGCCGTTAGAGACATAATGGCGGCTGGGTTGCCGGGCGAGTTTCACCCAATGATCTTTGGGCAGTTTCGCCCCCGGCAGCGACAGGCCTTTGGGGAGCTTCTTCGTGAGTTTCAGATCGTACCATACAAGCTCGAAGCGTTTGTCGTCGGGAATTTCAAGCGTTTTGCCCCTCGCGAAACGTCGCAGGCCATGTTTTTTTCGCCACGTAACCCAGTCGACCGGTTTTGCGGCAGCGACCTGCTTTGGCGTGCGATACACGTTTACCTGCGGCCACCACGCGTTGGCATGGCCGAAAGCGAAACGAACTTCCACGCCCACGGGCACGTTATCTCCCCATCTCGGCGGATAGAAATAGAGAATCGGCTTAAACCGGAGACCGGAATCCGGCCGCATGGCTTTGACCTTCTGGGCTGGAGCGGGCAGGGGTTTGCCCGGCGACTTGTTTGTATAAATAAAAGCCGGTAGCCCTTCCAGCGGGTCGCCCGAACGGCCTGACCAGTCGAACTCGTTGACGCCCCATTCATGGACAGTCAGCGGCTGCGCAACCCAGCTTGCCGCCGCAGCGCTTTGCGCCGTAATCGCCACAACCGCAACCGCCAGACCAACCCACAATAAACCGCGAAAATGCTTTCTCATCATGTCTGCTCCCGAATAGTTCATCACTTCACACAAAACGCCAGCCGACGAATGGTCCGACCCATGATTATTCAGACGCACAAACCCGCCGGCGGTTCGCCCATTATAGCGACAACCACGATGCCACAATAGCGATATAATTCTCGCGCGGCAAGGTGGGTACTCCCACCTACCGGCATCCATTGATTGCGGCTGGTGTGGTTTTTTGATATTGTTTCCGGCATGGCAGAGATTGAAACAACGCAGCCTGGGGCGAGGTCGAGCCGCCGGGCGGTTTGTGTGGCGGTGATGGTCTGGATGCTGGGCGTGATGATTTTGAGCAGCATTCTGCATGAAGGGCCTTTCGTTACCAGCATCATCAAACGCGTGGACAAGCGGGAAGGGCGGCCTGTGCTCAAGCAGAAGTGGGAAGCCTTGGCGGAGTGGTTCGGCCAGCAGCCCAAGCCGGTCAGACAGCCGGAGCACCCACCAGAGTCAGCGGAGCTTCCAGCCGGGCAGTCGGCGGCGGAGTCGCAGCCATGAACGTTTTCTACATGGACTTATTCAGCATAGCCTTGTTCGCGTTCAGCATAGTCTTGCTCGCGGTGTATTGTTTCGCCTGTCTCAGCCTGGGCACATGGTTGATCGGCTTGGCTGGCGGCAAGGGGGAGGAATTCCGGCGTACGCACAGCCCGGCGGCGAGGGTGTTTTCCGCGTTTCTTTTCGGTTCCGGCGTGCTTGCCAACGTCTGGCTGCTGCTGGGTTTGCTGCCTGGCGGGTGGTTTCGCGGGCCTATTGTCGGTGGGGTGGCGGCGGTGTGTCTGCTGGCCGGTTGGCGAAAGGCGTGGCGGGCGGCGGTGGAACTTCATCGACAGTTTCACCAGGCCTGCCGGAGGCTTATCGTCGAGGCAAGCTGGCCGTGGAAGGTAATCGGCTTGGCGAGCCTCGTGCTGGTGGTTGTATATTTCCTTACGTCGGCGCTGCCGCCCAAGGGTGACGCAGCCGCGTTTTACATGTCGCTGCCGAAGATAATAGCCCACGTCCATCAGCTGGTACTCATGCCCGGCGGATATGAATCCTTCATGCAGTTTGGGCAGCATGGCGAGATGCATTTCGCGGCTTTGATATCCCTGGGCAGCGGGCAGGCGGCGACGATGTTTGTGTTCGCGATGGCTGTCGCGTCGGCGGGTATGTTGCTGGAGATTGGGCGACTGGCGGGTCTGGGCAGCCGGGGGCGGTGGATCGTCATGGTGATGGTGTTCACCTCGACGGCGTTCGTGTGCGTTATTCCCGGCGGAAAGGTGGACCTGTTCGGCACGGCGATGGCGCTTGGGGCGTTGTACTGGGTGGCGGCGCTGGGGCGGGAGCGGGCTAGCCTGTGTTTGATGCTGGCTGGCGTGCTGACGGGCTTTGGGGTCGTGGCGAAGATCAGCCTGCTGGTCCCGGTCGTGCCGATGGTCGGCGTGCTTGCGTTGTGGCGGATGAGCGGCGTGGGCAGGCGACATGTAGTTGCATCTCTGGGCGTGTGCTGCGTAGCTTTGGTGGTCTGGGCGGGCATCGCCTGCGTGCCGCATTTGATAAAAAACGGCGTGCTGTACGGCGATCCGCTTGTGCCGTTCAGTCTCCTGCTCAGCGGCAAGGAATGCCCGCTGCTGAATCAACAGCTTCTGTCGGACGCGTTCGTGGAGCGGTTGAGGTACATGTATCCGGTGGCGCCGTTTCTGGGGCAGTTTCCCGGCATGTTCGGGTCGATCAGCGCGTTGGTGCTGGCCTTTTTTCCGCTGGCGTTATTTTTGCCCCGTCCGCGGCGATTTTCCCGCAGCCTGCTGGTGCAGTTGACGGCGGTGGCGGTTTTGGGCGTAGTGTGCTGGGCGGTGTTGCAGACGGCGAATTTTTCGCTCCGATATTTCCTGCCGCCGCTGATGCTGCTGATGCTGCTGCCGGCACGGGCGGCTGAGGTGGTCAGCCGGTCGGCGGTCGGCCGGCGGGTCTTGGCGGTGGGGGTGATAATCTGCCTGTGCATGGGGCTGGCTGAGCGGTTTAATCGCACCAAAGGCCATCCCGGCAAGGCGGTCAAGTACGTATTGGGTATTTCCACGGCGGCCGAGGTTGCCGGGGGCGAGGCCCGTTCGGCGGAGGCGATTAACGCCCACGGAGCCCAAGGCCGGCGCGTGTTCCTGGCGACGTGCTATTCATATTTCCTGCAGCCTGGGCTTCTGGCCACAGCCAGCGGGCAGGAGGATTACGACGCAATAAAATCGCTGCCCGCCGGGCCTGAGCGATGGGAGGAATTCTACCGCCGCGGGTTCAGGTACATCATGGCTGGTCCGTCGCGAGCGACAATTGCGAAGGACGCGAAAAGCGGCGATTTTTATGGGCTGGATTTGTCGCAACTTCCTCGGCGGCTGACTGTTACGCCGATCTACCTCGAACGCGATAAGGCAGGCGAAATTCGTTATGCCGCCTTCGTGATACAGGAAAATTAAAAAACAATGTCTAATGACGAATGTCTAAAAAGCAGGCTGTAGGCTATAGGCTGTAGGTTTACCTCAAGTCTCCGGCCTTATTCCGGTTCCAGTTTGACCGGTTCCCGTTTTCCCGGTTCCTGTTTTACTACGAACATAGTTCGATGATGAGTTGTTGCATGGCGGCTTTGGGGGTGAGTCCGCTTTTCATTCCCAGGTCTGCGGCGATGAGTTTTCGGACGTCGGCCTGGAGTTTGCGGCGGTCTCGTTTGGCGGGTCTGGGTGAATGGCTGCGATATCCACCGTATTGCCCGCCGGATGGGCCGGCTAGTGCCTTCTGGAGATACCAGCGAATCTGCCCGAGAATCATGAATTCCGCTCCGCGTGTGCGAAGCGCGAGGGATAGTTCCTTCAGGGCGGTTTTGATATCCCCCGCCTGGATCGCGTTGGTTATGGCGAAGGCTTTGGGGTTTGCGGCGTTTCCGACGACGATGTCCGTTACGTCCTGTGTGGTGATAGCCGGGCGTTTGTCGGCGTAGATGGCGAGTTTTTCCAGTTCGCGGGTCAGGGAGGCAAGGTCGCTGCCGATGGTCGTTGCCAGCATGCTCGCCGCGGCCGGCTCGATGTTTTTGCCCTGCGACTTGGCAGCCTGGCGAACCCAGCCGACCAACTCCGCACCCTCCGGCGCGTCGCAGGATATTGCCATGCCGGCGGGCGGTTGCTTTTTGGACGCCAGCTTCTTTGCCAGCTTCGTGCTTTTATTCCACGTGCTTACCAGCAGTATCAACGAAGCCGAGGCGATGGGCTTGTCGAAATAATTCTCCAGTTTATCGCGGTTCGCGCTGACGAATGTTTCGGCGTCCCGGATGATTACCACGCGGTGCGGCGCGAGAAACGGCAGCGTGCGTAGTTCGTCGAGGACGGTTACGAAATCGATGGATGCGTCGAAGTCGCTGATGCACAGTTGTGGGTCGGCGTCGCCGATAATCCGCGAGACGACCTGCCGGCGGGCCTGGTCGCGTAGGAAGGCGTCTTTGCCGTGGAGGACGTAGATTGGCATTATTGCGTCGGCTGACATGACGGTAGCATAGCAATCCCGGCTACGGTTGGATAGCGGGAACTGCTGAAAATTCATTTCCGTTGCCGGCTTGCCCTCCCACGGGGCAGGCCTGGGTGGTGAATTATTTTCTCAGGTTTTCGCCTTGTTTGAGGATACTCTTCATCGCCCGGCGCGAGAGCGGGGGCAGCGAGTAGAAAATTTCCTTGCCGCTGCGGCGTGCCTCTGCGAGGCGGGACATTTTCAGGATGCTCAAATGCCGGGAGACGGTGGGTTGGGAGAGACGCAGCCTTCGGCATATATGGGAGACGTTCATCTCGCTATTGCTCAGGAGCATCACGATTCTCAGTCGTGATGGATCGCCCAGGATTTTGAAGGTCTGGGCGAGACTTTGAATTTGACGTTTCGTCGTAGCCATCGAACAACTCACCTTCGCGGCTGAAGCAAGGCGGATCGGTTTGAATACACTGAAACTTCAGGACAGACAAAAAGCCCCTCCTGAAGTGGCGTGAGACGCCAGTGTTTCTCCACGAACAGCATTGGCGATGAAAAAACACCGACGGCCCTGCCGAATCAGTCTGTGCGGAAAGCCCGCATCAAAACCGCTACATCTGTTTTTTACGCCACATCCAGTAAAATCCGAGCACGCCGACCAACAGCACGATACAAGTCCATTGCAACCATCCAAAATCCCAAAAGCCACCTTCTGCCAATATTGCGAGATCCAACATACGACCAACTCCTTTCAAAAGACCAAATTCAAGCTGAATACGCTACGCGTATCCTTATAACACATACCGAAAAATTAGCGGCGACTGGATTCGAACCAGTGACCTAGGGCTTATGAATCCCTCGCTCTAACCAACTGAGCTACGCCGCCAGGATTCGCCCGGCCCGCCTGGTAATTCGCAAGCAAAAAACCACGGGCCAGCCTGACCAATTAGGCAACAGTTTGCATATTTGACTCCCCAAAAGCAAGCCTTTTGCGACGGGGATTTTAAAAAAAACGGGCCGATTGTCTATCGACCCGTGTAAAACCCGAAAGTTTATCTTTTTACGGACAATTACCACCCGCCTACTTTTTCACTGTCATCATCGTTTTTTTCCTTCTTTTTTTGAGTTTCCTGCGGTTTCTTTTTGTTATCATCCTGCTTCTTTCCCCCTTCTTTTTCTTTACAATCTTTTTTCCGGTTCTTTCTTTTTCGCGACTTCTCTTCACATTTTTCAGCCAGTTTTTTTCGTTGTTCTTTAGTAAGGATGCTGTTTTCAATCATTACGGTAAGCTTGCGTTTTGTTTTGTTCCTCTCGCGGAATGAGAGTTTGGCGATTTTTTCCGCTTTGGCTTTGCAGTACCGGTTGATTTTTTTGATTTGTGCTTCGTTCAGAACTTTTCTGTAGGGTTCCATTGCCGAACCGGCCAGCAGCAGTGCAGGCCAGCGGAACCTTTGCCCGGAGTTTAGAGTCGACATTATCTGCTTCTGGAGTTTGACGAAATATTTTTCCCTGACGCGGTAGCGTTTATCACAGAGATAACTCTTTTCTTTTTCAAGCTGCCGGACTTTATCCCAATTTTTTTGACGTTCCGCTTTTTTCAGGGTGTCCTCTATTTCCTGTTTTTGTTTGCGATAGTCGTCGTATTCCGACTTGGTTTCCTCGCGATGTTTCAAGTACTTGCGAACGATATATTCAATTTTCGATTCGGGTAGCTTCAATGCCTTGACCGCGAATTGATAGCGGGCCGGGAGCTTGTTGAGCAGGAATCGCAATTTTTTTTCCGCTTTGGTTTCCGGCGATTTTTTGGAAACTTTTTTCTCTTCGGATTGGCGGTTCTGCTCTGTTTCTTTTTCCCCGGAACCCGCAATTGTGGTTGCGGAGACTAAAGCCAGACATACCAGAATCAGTAAAATGTTTTTTTGCATTCTGTTTTCTCCCGTTGTCGTAATATTTCAACATGCCCTTTTTTGACAACTCGCACGATTTTAGAATACCAATCTGCCGATATTATTGTAAACAATTGTCTGGCGAGATGTCATATACTTGACAAAAATTTTTTTCAAAAATAAATAATGTTATTTCGGAGGAAGCCGCCTATCGTATCCTTCGGATTTACCAGACACGTTATATGGCGGGAGGTTAGGTTTTTTTATGCAGATTCTTGTTTTATTGGCGTTTGTGATTGCTCATGTGGAGGTGGTGGTGGACGAACCCGCCGGGCCTGTCCAATTGGCCGTGGCGATGGTGGGCTATTGGCTGGGGCTTGTTCTGCTTGGAGGTTTCGACCTGCTGTGCAACCGGAAGGCCCTGGCTGACGAACATGCCGCGGTTATCGCAGTCTTCCGCCGGCACCATATTGTTTCAACTCTCACGCGGATATGGCTTCTGGGGGGCATGGTTGGGCTTCTGGCGATAGGGTATCGCCAGAGCTGCCTGGAGGGCCTGGGTGTCGTTCAGGTGCAACTGCTGGGGGTTTTGGTTGTCCTGCTGCCGTTTCTGGTAGGTCTCGTTATCATGTGGCTGCTGGATTACCCATTCCATAAAATACTCCGCCGCAGACTTGCCGAAACCATCAGCCCAGCCGGCGAGACGGACTTCCCGTGCTGGTCGCGATGGCAATACATTACCTTCAGCCTGCGACACCACG
>JAIORC010000218.1 GCA_021108335.1 Phycisphaerae bacterium | reverse complement strand
TGGTCCAGGTTTTTCAACAGCAGATCGAATACGTGGGGATTTGTGGTTTGGCTCAGTACTTTTTGAACAAGGGGTAAATGACACGGCCCTTGCCGATATGAACGCGAACGGGCCCGTCTCCTCTGGTATGCCGCATCCTGCTGGAGATGTTCTGCTTCCCGTGACCGTCGTGCGTGAACAGCCAGCAGCCGCATTAACTCATCGGCGGATTGCTTATCTTGTTTTGAGGCCAATGCCTGGATGTATTTGGGATCATCTCCCGGATCAGGCTTGGGCCTGGATCTGGATCTGGTGTGTCGCCCCGATACTATATCCACGACCTCTTCCGGTGTTGCGTCGGCAGGGATGGTTATTTCTGATTTTTCATCCGGCAAGTAGTACCACAGCACAAAGCACAGCCCGACAACTATAACGACAATGCTCAGCAGTCTAGACAGGGACATTCTTTCACCTCCTCATTTATACCGGTCAGGAATATTATACGATTTTGTCTCCGTTTGTGCAAAAACGTCATAAAATATCCAGACTTCAAGCTAAAGGAGAAAACCGCATGGGTGGGAGCACCCACACCCTACAATTCCGGTTCCCGGTTTTACCGTTTCTTGTTTTCCCCGGTTCCCGGTTCCCGTTTTTACGCCCAGTGGATCAGGGATGATATTCTGGTGTCGTGTCGGCTGTTGCCGCCTGGCATGACTCGGACGGTGTAGCCGGTCATACCGCTCTGGTGGCATGGCATTTCGGCGGTGTATTTGTATCGGCCTTCGGGCAGTTCCTCCACGTATCGCATCGCCAGGGCCTGGCCGTCGTTTAACTGCCCGTCGTCGTCCAGCTCGCCGAAATACAATTCCACGGCGATATCGTCCGTGTTCAGGCCGCCGCTGTTGATTACGGTGTCGATGGCGATGTTTTTGCCGACCTTCGCGCCCAGGCCATCCATGTCGTCGTTGACCGATTCAATGTGGACGTTCCCGAATTTCTCCATGAGTTTTTTCTTCCAGGCGCATTGCAGTTTGACCTTGGCAAAGCCGTCGGCAGCCAGTTCGTCCCAGTGTGCCGCCGCCGGGGCGTAATAGTGCTCGGCGTATTGCTGAACCATGCGATTGGTGTTGAACACCGGGGCGAGATTCGCTATCGCCGATTTCATCATGGCGATCCATTTTCGCGGCAGATTGTCCGAGCCGCGGTCGTAGAAGGTGGGGATGATTTCTTTTTCCAGCAGGTCGTAAAGGGCCTGGGATTCCACGGTGTTCTGGTATTCCAGGTCGTCGTATGCTTCGCCCGCGCCGATAGACCAGCCGTGCGACGGGTCGTAACCCTCGGCCCACCACCCGTCGGGAATCGAGATGTTCAGCCCGCCGTTTGCGGCGACCTTCATGCCGCTCGTGCCGGATGCCTCCATCGGCCTCAGCGGCGTGTTCAGCCATATGTCCACGCCCTGCACCATATGTCTTGCGACGTTCATGTCGTAGTCTTCCAGGAATACGAGCGATTTCAGGAATTGCTCATTGCGGGCAGTGTGGACGATCTGCCGGATAAGGTCTTTGCCTGGGTTGTCGCGTGGGTGGGCCTTGCCGGCGAAGATTATCTGCACCTTTTTGCCGTGCCGATTCACCAGCCGCGAGAGTCTTTCCAGGTCGGCCAGGATGAGATTGGCGCGTTTGTACGTGGCGAATCGCCTGGCGAAGCCTATCGTCAGGGCTTCGGGGTCGAGGGTTTCCTCGGCGGCAGCCAGTTCTGAAGCGCCTACGCCCCGCTTGGCGAGCACTTTTTTCATGCGGCGGCGCGTGAATGCGACCAGCCTTTCGCGCCTGCGCTCGTGTGTTCGCCAGAGTTCTTCGTCCGGGATGTGCTGGACAGCCTGCCAGACGTTCTGGTCGCCGGGTTTTTCGTACCAGCCGGGCCCGAGGTATCGGTCGAACAGGCTGGCCATGTCGTGGCTGATCCACGTGAGGGTGTGAACTCCGTTGACCAGTCCGTCGATGGGGATTTCCCGTATGGGCAGCGACGGCCAGACGCTGCTCCACATTTTGCGGGATACGTTTCCGTGCAGTTTGCTGACGCCGTTGCGGAAACTGCTCATCCGCATGGCGAAAATCGTGAGATTGAACGGCTCGTTTTCGCCGGGATGCTCAGGCCGACCCAGGTTGAGGAACTCGTCTTTGCTGAGGCCGAGATGCTCGAAATAATGCGAGAGGTATTTTTCGATCAGCCACGGCTCGAAGGCGTCGTTGCCGGCTGGGACGGGCGTGTGGGTTGTAAAGATATTGGAAGCGGCGACGGCTTCCCTGGCCTCTTCGAAGCTGAGGCCATTTTCGTCCATGAGACACCGGATCCGCTCCAGCGTCAAAAATGCCGAATGCCCCTCGTTCATGTGGAAAGACTTCGGTTCCAGATTCAGCGCGCGTAGCATACGCGTTCCGCCGATGCCCAGAAGAACCTCCTGGCGGATGCGTAGTTCCTGGTCGCCGCCGTAGAGTTGGGCCGTGATGTGCCGGTCTTCGGGGATATTCTCCGGCACGTTCGTATCCAGCATGAACAGGCGGATTCGCCCGACCTGGATTTTCCACACGTGGGCCAGGACGTTGCGATTCGGGAATTCCACCGAGATGGTCATCGGCGAGCCGTCCTCGTTCCGCACCTGCTGGACGGGCATGTTGTGGAAGTCGTTGCGGGGGAACAGTTCCAGTTGCCATCCGTCGGCATTGAGCCGCTGGCGGAAATATCCCTGCTGGTACAACAGCCCGATGGCTACCAGTGGGATGTCCAGGTCGGAGGCGCTTTTGAGGTGGTCGCCGGCCAGTACGCCCAGGCCGCCCGAATAAATCGGCAGGCACTCGGATAGGCCGAATTCCGCGGAAAAATACGCCACGAGAGGCCGCTGTTCGTGTTCGTGCGTCCGCGGCCACCAGCCTTTGCTGCTCATGTAATATTCCATGTCGGAATATACCCGCAGCAGGTGCGAGATAAACCCGTCGTCATTGGCCATCTTTGCCAGGCGATCCTGGCTGATGGTTCCCAGCAGGGCCACGGGGTTGTGGTTGCATTCTTCCCAGGCCTGGCGGTCCAGTCGCCGGAAGATGTTCTGTGCCTCGCCGTGCCAGTACCACCAGAGATTCTGCGCCAATTCCCGAAGGGGTATGAGTGCTTCCGGCAGATCCGGTTCCACGGTGAATGTTCTAAGTGGCCGCATCTCTTGGTTCCACCTTTCAAAGATTTTTAGATAAAAAGATAAAAAAACAAAATATCAAAATTTTCGTCTGAATTATATGGCGGAGAAAATTATCCTATAGTGGACAGCCTTCTCCTGCTGCGCATATAATTAACTGAAACAGAAGAGTTTGTCGAAATAAAAAATATGGTTTTCCTGATTTCGAACCCTATTAGAACTATCGGTTTTACGTATTGCAATCATCGAATCAAAGAGATACTTTTGAGATGGAATTTACAATAATCAGAATAATTTGAAGGAACCCGATGTTTCTCTTGATCGTCTAAGAAAAAGGGGGGAGAATTGCCGAAGGTGATGATATGAATAATACACGACGAGGTTTGACGGCGTTTGTTCTGGTGATAGCGGGTTTGGCCGGCAGTGTTATTGGGCAGGACGTCCGCATTGACCGTCGGTATGCGCCGGGCCAACGTGCCCAGGGGCGATTGCTCGACGCGAGTCTGGAATACGGCAGCGGGGGCATTAACAGTGCTGTTCCCACCAACTACGTCAATACGCATATCTCCAGCCTGACTGAATCGCGCGGGTTGTCGGGCTTTTCCGGGCGTGCGCCCAACCTTTCCCGGAGCCTGCGTGTGCGGGATATCAGCGGCGGTATCAGCACATTCCGCCAGCAATCGCTCGGCGGCGCTTACTCATCGCGAAGCGGAAATTTATATCGCCCGCAGGAGATGAAATACGACAATCCGCTGACCCGGACGCTCCATACCCGCGATATCGTTCGTGCCGAGAGCATCGGTCGCCTGCCGCTACCGAAAAATGTTACGCGAAACAATAAAATCGCCAACAAATTGTTCGTTGACGCTACAGTCGACTACAAGTCCTTTATGCCCGTCAATGCGCGTGTAACCGGCCGCGAGTTGGGGCTTGGCCGTGATGACCCACGCCATGCCATCCAGAACCAACTGATTCACAAGTTCGAATCTCACGATATTGCCCAGCGCGGCGGCGACGAGTTGTTCGGCGTTCTCCGGCAGGAGGATCGGGCCAAGCTTGCCCGTGAACTCAGCGAATTCCGGGACGAGGATAAAGCAGATAAAGTCGAGGCCGACCAGCAGGCGGTTGATGCCCAGGTCGATGCTCGCATCGGCGAGCCGCTCGAAGCGGAAACCGGCAAAGAGCTTGTCGAACGGCTTCGCAAGCCCGGTGAACCCAGGGAAACGGAGGATGCTCGCGATTCCCGGGATAAGCGGAAGCTGCGGCCGGATCGCATGTCAACGTCTACGCCGGATATTCCTGGCGAAAACCAGGATGTGTTTTTCGACCTGTTGTTGAAGCTCCAGGAGCAAAAGCGGCAAGATCGCGAGGCTGAAGCTAAAGCCAAAGAGGCTGCCAAGGCCGAGGCCCAAGACGCTATCCGGGAGTTGCCTGACGAAGAACCTTCTCCCGCTGAGACGGCGTTGCCATATCGTATCCGTCAGGAATCCCGCCTGGAACCGTCGGAGCGATTCGTGGAGGTTGATGCGAAAAAACATTTGATAATCCATAATCTCGCAGGCACCAGCAAAGACCTGTTCAATCGGTATATGAACCGGGCGAAAAAAGACCTCCTGGCGGGGCGGTCCTACCAGGCATCGCGGTGGTATGAACTGGCGACGATGGTTCGCCCCAAAAACCCCTTGGCCTATCTGGGTGGTTGCCTTTCGACCTTCGCTGCAGGGGAGTGGTTTACCGCTTCCCGGAGACTCCAGGCCGCTGTCGAGTTATTCCCGCCGCTTATGGAGACGAAACTGAATATTCCCAAACTCATGCCAGCCAAGACGTTCCGTACGAAGCTGGCGGCGCTTGAAAACTGGATTGCGACCATCAACGAAAAAGATGTGCAGTTACTGTTCATGGCAGCCTTCCTGCAACATAACGACGGTAACGACAACGGTGCCAGGCGGCACGCCAAAACAATCCTGGAGGTTGAGAAGTCAGACCGTCAGCTAATCAAGGGGTTAAAGAAAAAAACGAATTACAAAATACTGTTGCAGCGGCACGAGGAGAGGTATCGGATTCCCAAAGCCTATGCGGAATATCTCCTGAGCGGCAAAGTTCCAAGCAAACAATCCGCAAAACCCAAGGGTTTTTTAAAGGATACGAAGGCTCCGAAGGCGAAATGAATAAAACCGTTGACGTAACGATTCTGGTGGACGATATCGTTCATCGCAAGGGGTTTTTGGCGGAGCACGGGCTGGCGTTTTGGATAGAAGCCGGCCCGTTGCGGGTTTTGTGGGATACCGGCCAGGGTCTGGTGCTGGAGCATAACGCCCGGCAACTTGGCATTCCGCTCGAAACCGCCGGGGCGATAGCACTCAGCCATGGCCATTATGACCATGTCGGGGGATTGGCATGGGCGGCGCAACAGGCGACCGCAGCCAAAATTTACGCACACCCAGCCGCCTTTGAACCAAAGTATGTCCGCGAATCAGACGGCAGTGCGCGGGAGGCTGGTATAGGCCGGCTGGACGTGGAGCAGTTCCGCCGGCGGCTTGTGGATGTCGAGGGCATGGTGGATATTGGCGAAGGGTTGACATTGACCGGGCCGATCCCACGGGAAATGGAGTTCGAGGACACCGGCGGGGCGTTCTTTCTGGATACGGCGGTTCGCAAGCCGGATATGCTGGAGGACGATCAGGCGTTGTATTTTGACTCAGCCGGTGGGACGGTCGTTATTCTGGGCTGTGCCCATGCCGGTGTGGCCAACACGCTGGAGGCTATCCGCCGGCAGACCGGCGGCAGGGCGATTTACGCCGTAATCGGCGGAATGCACCTGGTGCACGCTTCCGGGCAGCGGATTCAAAAAACCATCGACTGCCTCAGCCGATTGGACGTCCAACGCATCATGCCGGTGCATTGTACCGGCCCGGAGGCAATGGCGAAATTGTGGGAGGCCTTCCCGGACAAATATATTTCCGGCGAGGTCGGTACGACCATAAGTTTCGACGTACCAAGCGGTAAGCAATTGAGCGATTGAGTTTCTTCCCCGCGAGGTTCTTCCCCCGGGAGACCATGTGTTTTTTACCCGTTTCTGGTAGGCCGGGTCTTGACCCGGCGAAAAGAAGACGCAGTCTTCTTTCATGGAAATCTCCTTCGATAACACGTTTCTGGGAAAACGTGGTTTTTCGCCGTGGCTGACCCGAATGGGACGAACTTATTGCATGTGCCATGCAATTGCCGGGTCAAGACCCGGCCTACCAGAAACTGTGCCACCCAGTTTTTCAAAATGACAGTTAAACAATTGACAACGCCTGCCCGTATGCCTACGATTCCCTCTTGTAGAAAATTTTTAGAATACTTTTTACCGCCATTCCAATGAAGGAGCAATTATGGCATCTGAACACACGATAGAGTTTACAGACGGCAATTTTGAAGCCGAGGTTATAAATTCAGCAGTTCCGGTTCTGGTGGATTACTGGGCCGAATGGTGCATGCCCTGCAAGATGCTCGCGCCGACCATCGACGAAATCGCCACCGAATATGACGGCAAGGTCAAAATCGGCAAGATGGACACGGACAGCAACCGGGAATACTCGATGAAATACGGTATCAGCGCGATACCCACCCTGATCCTTTTCAAGGACGGCGAGCCGATCAAGAAATTCGTCGGCCTGCAACAGAAGGCCGAACTGATGGCTGCCATCGACGAAGCCGTCTCCGCCTGAGCTTGCAACCACGAACATGGTGGCACAGGTTTGTAACCTGTGCTGTTTGTAGGACTTCCGGGATGCATGCACAGGTTGCAAACCTGTGCCACCAATAACGGCTCCCAGGGGCACTGATATGAAATCGTTAACACGCCAGCAGGTACGCGATCTGGACAGCTATGTGATCGAGCAACTGGGCGTTCCGGGCGTGGTATTGATGGAAAACGCCGGACGAAACGCCGCCGACGCCATTGCCGATTTCGCCGTCGGCATTGACGGCAAGCGTATCGCCATCGTCGCCGGTTCCGGCAACAACGGCGGAGACGGTTTCGTTATCGCCAGGCATTTGGGCAATCGCGGCGCGACGGTAACCACGTTCCTTATCGTACCGCGGGATAAAATCACCGGCGACGCGGACATCAACCTGGAAGCCATCGTGAATCTCGATCACGATATTCGCTGCGTAACCGGCGGGGATTTCGCACATTTTGCCGAAGTGCTTTCGTCATGCGACATAATCGTCGATGCCGTCGGCGGCACGGGGATTACAGGCCCGTTGCGGGACGATCTCGTAGCCGTGGTCGAGCGGATTAACGCTGCCGGCAAACCGGTCGTGGCGATAGATATTCCCACCGGGCTGGATTGCGACACCGGCTTGGCGACGGGCAAGGCGGTGGCGGCGAAGCTGACCGTTACGTTCGTCGCCCGCAAAGCCGGCTTCGACAACCCCGACAGCGAACAATACACCGGCGAAGTTCAAGTTGCCGATATCGGCGTAGACGCCGAAACGGTTCTCGAACTGATGAAGTAGTCACCCACCGTGAAATCTCTTGAAAATGTCGGGTGCCGTGGCGGGAAGCGAAGCGACAGCCACGATGTTTGTTCACGTGCCGAAAAATTGGCAATTAAGGACTATCCATCGCTGGCGATTCTTCGTATAATCCCCGCTTCAGCAAGTCGAAATGGGCTTAAACGAGCCAAT
>JAIORC010000131.1 GCA_021108335.1 Phycisphaerae bacterium | reverse complement strand
GGGATGCAGACGAAGAAGGAAATCCTCACGCTGTTGGAGCGTTTCGGCGCGAAGCCCCGGAAGCAGTTCGGCCAATGCTTTCTCATCGATACGCAACTCATGGACAAGGTGCTCGATCTGGCGGAGTTGACCGGCTGTGAGACGGTGCTGGAGGTCGGGCCTGGCACGGGGTCGCTGAGCGACGAGCTGGTACGCCGGGCCGATCGCGTGGTGGCGGTGGAAATCGACCGCAAACTCTCCGCCCTGCTGCGGAAACGGTTCGAGGCTACCGAAAATTTCCGGCTTATCGAGGGCGACGTGCTGGCCAGCAAAAGTCGCATCGCCCCGGGCGTGCTGGAGGCTGTCGCGCCGAAGGCGCAACTCGTGGCGAACCTGCCATATAATATCGCCACGTCGTTGATTGCCAACTGCCTGATCGAATCGTGGCGGTCGCTGGCTGGCGAGGGTGTGTGTTTCGAGCGGCTGACGTTTACCGTCCAGCGCGAGGTCGCCGAGCGGATGGCGGCGGTCGGCGGCGGCGAGTATGGCCCGGTGAGCGTGCTGATCGGGCTGCTGGGAAAGATAACTCTTGGCAGAATGGTGCCGGCAAAGGCGTTCTGGCCCGTGCCGAAAATCGCCAGCCAGATCGTCCGCATCGACTTCGACCCTGCCCAATCTGCCCTGCTGAAGGACCTGCCGACGCTCCAGGCGCTGCTGAGCATGGTTTTCACCCAGCGGCGGAAGCGTATCCTCGGCGCGGCAAAAGCTCGCGGGGCTGCGTTCAGGCCGGATGTATTGGCGCCGGCATTGGAATCGGCGGGCATAGACCCCTCCGTCCGCGCGGAGGAGATTTCCCCCGAGGCTTACGGCCGGCTGGCCAATTGCTTGAAACCGGAATGATTGATCCGCCGTAGCCTGTGCAATTGCCTTGCCTATTTACGAATGCTATTGTAAAGTAATCCGGCTGTTGCGTTGATTTTACAGACAAAATGAGGATTTCAGGACTAAAGGCTTGCTTATGAGTGAATCAAAATCCACTTCTGGTAAGGGCAAAGCGTTTTTCGACCGGGGCGACCAGGTCGCCGCGACCGGCAATTGGGACTTTGCTATCGAGATGTATCACGAGGGGCTGTTGCGGGAGCCGGATAACCTCGAGCGGGGCTATCACAAATTACGGGAAGTGGCGATGAATCGCAAAGCCCAGGGCGGCAAAGGCCCGGGTATGCGCGACCAGATGAAACATCGCACCACCGGCAAGGACATGACGGAAAACCTCGCCAACGCCGCGTACCTGCTGGCCAAGGAACCTGGAAGCATCGCACTGATGGAGCAGGTTCTCAAGGCTGCCTGGAAACTGGAGCTGCCGGAAGTCTGCCAGTGGATCGGCGAGATTCTGCTGGAAAGCCAGCGACAGGCCAAGAAGCCGCTCAAACGGGTCTGCGTATTTCTGATCGACGCGATGGAGGCGATGGAGTTGTTCGAATTGGCGGTGAAGGCGTGCGGCGTGGCGCTGCAGGCTGCGCCGGAAGACACGGTACTGGAAGGTCGCCTGGGAACGCTTGGCGCACAATACACCCTGCAGAAGGGCAAATACGGCGAAAAGGGCGACTTCGCCAAGGGTGTCAAGGATTTCGACAAGCAAAAAGAATTGCTGCAAAAAGACTCGATGATCAAGGACGATGAATACCTGGAGATGATGATCAAGCGGGCACGCAAGGATTATGAAGAAACCCCCACCGTGCCGGGCAAGATCAGCGGCCTGGTTGACACCCTGCTGAAATTTGAAGATGAAGCCTACGAAAACGAGGCTATTGACATACTGAAGAAGGCTCAGGTGGATACCGGAGCGTACCAATTTAAAATGCGTGTTGGGGATATTCGAATCCGGCAGATGACTCGCCGGTTCCAGAAATATCGCGATTCCGGTGACAAGCAAACCGCCCAGCAAATCGCCCGTGAACAATTGGCTTTCGAGATCGAGGAATTCACGGAGCGTGTGGCGAACTACCCCACAGACCTGGCCTTGAAGTATGAACTGGGGCGCCGGTTGTTCCTGGCGGCGAAATACGATGACGCCATCAGCGCACTCCAGCAGGCCCAACGAGACCCCCGCAGATATATCCGTACCATGAATTATCTCGGGCAGGCATTCATGAAAAAGCAGTGGTGGCAGGAAGCCGTGGATACGTTCGAGAGAGCTTTGGAAAGTGACATCAGCGAGGAACGCGGCAAGGAACTTCGCTATTATCTCGCCTGCAGCTACAATCAAATGGGCAATCTGGAAAAAGCCCAGGAACAATTCTCGCACGTAGCCCAGATAGACTTCAATTTCAAGGATGTGCGCGACCGCCTGGAAGCTGTCCGCACAAAAATTCGGGAACAGGAACAAGCTTCCTGACAACCGGCATAAACAAAACCAATCTTGGATGGAGAAACAAAGTGAAACGATACATCTTCCCGATGGCAATTCTGGCGTTCATTTCTCTGGTTTTAACGGTTCCGGCCAACGGTAGCGCGGGCGGTGTTATATCGGAAATAGGCCCGTCGGTACAATTCGACAAAGGTGCCCGCGTTTCCATGTTTGATCTCCGCGGCAAAGTCGTGTTGATGCTTTTTTTTCAAGCTTCAAACCAGGACTGCAACAGGTTATCGAAAAAACTGTTTAAGCAGATTCAGAAGGCGGCGGATGGCCGTTCGGATGTAGTCCTGATTGCCTTGTGGACGGACAGCAAACGCCTAAAAGATGCAAAAAAATATCTCAAGGGAAAGATTGATTTCAGTAAATGGCTGGTCGGGGTCGACATCAATTCCGTCTACTGCCAATCGGCTATTGGCAATAAACGGGTGTATCAATATTGTATCGTTTCTCCAAGCGGCGTGATCAAACACATAGGCGGCGCTGCTGCGTTTTATGAGGAAGATGGCAAAAAAACAAACTCTATAACCGCCACAGAGCTTAAACAGTATGTAGCAAAAATCAAAACCTCGCCCCTGCTCCCCAAGGACAAGTCCTATCAGAAATCTCTTGCCTCCGCGGTTCGTTCGGCTGAGCTGGGCCAATATGGCCAGGCGTTTCAGGAGTGCAAAAGACATGCCCGGCGGCCTGGGACGAAAGAGGATGCCGCCGCACTGAAAAAAGATATCCTTAAGTTCCTGAGCGAAAAAATAAAATCTAAAATCGAAATTCTCGGCAACACGTCAGCGAACAGCTCCGCCAGATACGAGGCGTGCCTGGCGTTATACAGCCTTGCGAAACTGCGCAAACTCCCAGCCGGCAAAAACTTGAAAGCCGCCGCCGAAGAACTGCAAAAAAACGTTAAAGAAGCTCAAAAAGCCATCAAAGCTGCCGCCAAGCACCCCGACATCGCCAAAGAGCAAAAGGCACATAAAGCGTATATGAACTTTCAGAAGAGAGTCAAACGCCTGCCAAAAATCGCAAAAAATAACGATTGCCGGGCAGCTCTTGGAAAAATCGCAGACAAATTCCCCGATACTCTCTTCGGCAAAATGGCAACAGCTACAATAAAACGCATGAGAAAAAACTGATCGCTTATTTCACAGCAAAAATAATTTTTTAGACATTCCTTTCTGTGCAGCGACATCACAAGCTCACATGCTTTCGAGCAATAAATGCACGGCGCTCGTGCAAAATCTACGAAGAACACTTCGCAGCATCAAAATAATCCCTCCCCGGTGAACCTTTTTCCGCCAGCCGGCGTATCAGAAACCGACGCGGCTGCCTGGACATTCCAACGGCTGCCCGCCGCCGCAAATTACGTGTAAATACAGGGAATACACAGAACGTCTTTAACGGAAAGGTGATTCTTATGTCAACATTGCAATCGGATTCCGCCCAGTCACGGATCGCAGAAATCGGCGAAAAAATCTCAGCCGCCAGTACGCCGTTCCGGCAGGTAACCGGCGAAATCGGTAAGGTTATCGTCGGGCAGGAACGTTTGATTCATCGTTTGCTCATCGGGCTGCTCAGCAACGGGCATTTGCTGATCGAGGGCGTGCCCGGCCTGGCCAAGACGATGGCGGTAGCCTGCCTCGCCAAGGCCATCGACACCGGATTCCAGCGTCTGCAGTTCACCCCCGACCTTCTGCCGGCAGACCTGCTGGGCACGCTGGTTTATCATCCGCAGGATCAAACGTTCGTCGTGCAGAGAGGGCCGATTTTCTCGAACCTTATTCTCGCCGACGAGATCAACCGCGCCCCAGCCAAGGTGCAAAGCGCGCTGCTGGAGTGCATGCAGGAGCGGCAGGTTACCATCGCCACGGAGACGTATCCGCTGGACGAGCCGTTCTTGGTCCTGGCTACGCAAAACCCCATCGAGCAGGAGGGCACGTACCCGCTACCCGAGGCCCAGGTCGACCGGTTCATGCTGAAGGTCGTCGTCGGCTATCCCAATCGCCAGGAGGAGCGGAAAATTCTCGACCGCATGGGCACGACCCACCCCGAAATGCCGATCCACCCGGTGATGCACCCGGCTGATATCGCGGCTGCCCGGCAACTCGTCGATATGATTTACGTTGACGAGAAGGTCAAGGAATACATCGTGGACATCGTGATGGCTACGCGCGAGCCGGCGGCGTTCAAGGTTCCCGTCGAGGGGTTGATCCAGTACGGCGCATCGCCCCGCGCGACCATTGGCCTGACGCTTGTCGCCAAGGCCAATGCCTTTCTCAACGGCCGGGGGTACGTTACTCCCCAGGACGTAAAAGACCTCGCCATGGACGTGCTGCGTCACCGCGTCATCATAACCTACGAAGCCGAAGCCGAGGAAAAAACCTCCGAGCAGATCGTCCAGACCATTCTCGACTACCTGCCCGTACCGTAACCGCAACCAACCAACGGTGTTACCATGATACCCAGTAACCTGCTGAAAAAAATTCGCCGGATCGAAATCCGCACGTCGCACCTTGTCGACGATATGCTCTGCGGGCAGTACCATTCCGCCTTCAAGGGCAGGGGCATCGAGTTCGAGGAAGTCCGGCAATATCAGGTCGGCGACGACGTGCGAGCGATAGACTGGAACGTAACTGCCCGGTTCGGCGAGCCGTACGTCAAACTGTTCCGCGAGGAGCGCGAGCTTACGGTCATGCTGCTGGTTGACCTCAGCGCGTCGCAGGGCATCGGCAGCAATGCCCAGCTCAAGCGGGAGCTGGTCGCCGAGGTCGGAGCGACGCTGGCGTATTCAGCCATCCGCAATAACGACAAGGTCGGCATGATTGGGTTCAGCGACGAAATCGAGAAAAAGATTCCCGCCCGCAAAGGCCCGCGACACGTTTTGCGCGTGATTCGCGAGTTGCTGTACTGCCAGCCCATCGGCAGCGGCACGGACATCGCCAAGGCGCTGGAGCATCTCAACAAAACCATGAAGCGGCGGGCGGTGGTGTTCCTGATAAGCGATTTTCAAGACGCCGGTTACGCCCGGGCCATGCGCATCGCGCGCAGAAAACACGACCTTATTCCCATCGTCATCTCAGACCGCCGGGAGTTCGAACTGCCGAACGTCGGGCTGGTGGAACTTCTCGATTCCGAGACCCGCCGGCGCGTAATTGTGGACAGCTCCAGCAAAGCGAACCGCCGGCGGTACGCGGAGTCCGCCCGACAACTTGCCGACGAGCGGAACATGCTCTTCGGCAAGCTGAATATGGACAGCATCTCCCTGCGAACCGGCGACGATTTCGTCAAGCCGCTGCGAATGTTCTTCCGCAAACGGGGGGTAAGACGATGACTGCCAAATATGCTACATCTCTCCCTGCTACCCTGACCGCCACAATCACAGTGGCAGCGCTGGTTTGCATCCTGGCTGCTGGTTGCAGCCGGGATGCCAAACCAGCCAACCCCGCAGGGCCAATCGAACAAACCACACGGAAGGGCCCGGTATCCGTAACCCTCCGGGCCGACCGCGACACTGCCCGTATCGCCGAACCGATACGTCTGACCGTGGACGCGCTGGCCAACGAGGGCGTAAAGGTTACGCTGCCCCCCAAGGCAAAAACACTGGGTCCCTTCCGTGTCATTAACATCAAAGATATCGCCGACGTGCCCACCGGAAGCAAGCGCCTATGGCGGCGGGTTTACGAGTTGGAAAATTATTCCTCCGGCAAATGCGAATTGCCGGCGATGACGATTGAATTTCTGGACCGGCGCGACCCGAAGCATGCGACTCGCGGCAAGGTGGAAACCAAACCGATTCCGCTGGAGATTACGTCCGTCCTGGAAGGCCGGGCCGATCCGCGGAAATTCCGTGACATCAAAGGCGCCGTCGAGCTGCCGGCTGAGCCGACATACACATGGGTGTGGATAACCGCCGGCGGGGCTAGCGCCGCAGCCCTTGCCGGCATGGGAGCGTTCGTCTTCCTGCGGCTGCGACGAAACCGCAGCCTCAAAGCGCACCTCTGGGCAATCAGGCAACTCGACAAACTCAAGCGGGACAGACTCATCGAAGCCGGGCTTGTCCAGCGGTATTACTACCGGCTGAGCGATATCCTCCGGCAATACATCCTGCGTCGGTTCGCCCTGGCTGCTCCGAAACTCACCACCGCGGAATTCCTCGCGGAACTGCGCGAGACGGCTGGCTTCGACGATGAGCAGAACGAACTGCTGCGACAATTCCTGACGGCGGCGGACATGGTGAAATTCGCCCGCGTAACGCCCAGCGTACCGGAAATCCGGCAGTCAATGCAGGTTGCCCGGGAGTTCGTAACTTCCACCGCCGCTGAACAAAAATCCCAAAAATCCAGCCGACAGGAGGTGGCGGCATGACGTGGCATAATCCGTCAATATGGTTCCTGCTGTTGCTGCTGCCGGTTCCGCTGATCGCCTGGTGGCGATTCGCCAGGCGCCGACGGGCGATTCGCTTCAGCTCGACCGCCCTTGCCGGGGCGTTGCCTTCGACACTCAAGGGTCGGATGCTCTGGTTGCTGCCGGTGCTGCGAATCGGTGCGATTGTGTTGTTAATCGTAGCACTGGCGCGGCCGCAAAAGGGCAACGAGCATACCCGGATATTCTCCGAAGGCATCGCCATCGAGATGCTCGTAGACCGCTCCGGCAGTATGCGGGCGATGGACTTCAAGCTGGGCGGCCAGCCCGTAAACCGGCTCACCGCCGTCAAAGACGTCGCCGCGAAATTCGTCCGCGGCGACAAAAAAGACAAGACCCTCAAAGGCCGCGACCACGACCTTGTCGGCATGATCAGCTTCGCGCGATTCGCCGACAACGCCAGTCCGCTGACGCTCGACCACGACTACCTCGTGGACAAGCTCAACAAAACCCAAATCGCCGCCGCGCGGAACGAAGACGGCACCGCCATCGGCGACGCGATTGGCCTGGGCATCGAGCGGCTGGAATCTCTCAAGGCCAGGCGGCGGAAAGACGCCGACGGGAAAATCAAGAGCAAGATCATAATCCTCCTGACCGACGGCGAGAATAACTGCGGCGACCTCGACCCGCTCCAGGCTGCCGAATTGGCCAAGGCGATGGGCATACGGATTTACACTATCGGCGTCGGCACGCGAGGCCGGGCGCCGGTGCCTGTAACCAACCCGTTTACCGGCAGGGAGCAACTCCAATGGGTGCAGGTGAGCATCGACGAGAACACGCTGAAAAAAATCGCCGGCGCTACCAGCGGAAAATACTTCCGGGCGACCGATACCGATTCGCTGCGTAAAATCTACGCCCAGATCAACAAGTTGGAGAAAACCAAAATCGAAGAGCGGCGGTTCGGCGACTACAAAGAGCTGGCGTTGCGGCCTTTCAGGTTAGGGCCGCTGACAGTCCCGCCGCTACTGTTAATAGCGTTTCTGATGTTGGCGTGCGAATGCGCCCTGGCAAACACCTGGTTGCGAAAACTACCGTAATGAACATCGCCGCCATTGGTGGCACAGGTTTGCAACCTGTGCCGCGGTGGCCTGGGAAGGCCACCGCGCTGG
>JAIORC010000175.1 GCA_021108335.1 Phycisphaerae bacterium | reverse complement strand
CGCGGCCACAACGTGTTTCACGCAACGCAAAAGATCATCGACGGCAAGCGGGTCGAAGACTACGAGATAACCCGCCAAATTCGGGCGGGGCAATCGAAGACGACTGGCCGAAAGCCGTTCAACTGGAAACCCGGCGATCCCGTCCCGGAAAAGGGACAACCCGCCAGGCGTGGCCGCAAAGCGAAAAAACGCGAGCTCCAGAAGATCACAATCGCCGTCGGCGCTACTTTTCGGGTCCGAAGCGGCAATCCCTACCAGATCAGGATGATCGGCAAGAAGGTCGTCTACGCCCAGCAATTGCGGGATGATAAACCTTGTGGGCCGACCCGCCCGTTCGACCGGGCTTCGTTGGAAACTGGCGACCCTCACGGGACCCATGGCGAAGATTCGTACTACCCGAAATCCGAAGCCCTGGAGGCGGCAGCAAAGGTTCTGGGCAAATCGAAGAACCCGATGACCGCCAAGGATATCATGCAGGAAATCCTCCGCCAGAAACTCTGGTTCACGACCGGCAAAACGCCGCATGTAACCTTGGCGTCCGCCCTGAGCCGCGACATCAAGAAGCACGGCAAGAAATCCCGCTTCAAGCGGGTGGATCGCGGCTTGTTTGAACTTTCCTGATCGACAACCAGGCGTTTCCGCTTTGACGCAACCCCGGGTCATTTCGACACCGGGGTTGTCGTCGGCTCGGCTATATTCCACTGTTCAATTTGCATGATATGCATAAAAATTCCTCTTGTTGCGGGCTGACCCGGTAGGGAAAATTCCCCGCCATGAAAACCCTATTCTCGAAAGATAAAAAAGTGTTGGTGTCGTCCTGTCTGCTCGGCGAACCGTGCCGATGGCATGGCCGCTGCGTTGGCATGTCTTCATTCGTGAAGCGGTATCTCCTGGAGCATCTCGACGTTGAGTTAATCCAGGTTTGCCCGGAAGTTCTCGGCGATTTGCCGGTTCCGCGTCCGCCGTGCAAGCGTATGGGTGGCCGCGTATTCGAGACCTGCCCGGAGAAAGAAAACCGCTCTTTCACCACCGGCCCAGAGCGCACCAGGGAATTCCACGCCGGCGCTAAACGTACCTTGGAGATCGCCCTGGAGAACGATTGCAACCTGGCAATCCTGGCCAAGTGGTCACCCAGTTGCGACGCCAGCGGCATCACCGGCCAATTACTCTTCGCCAATGGGATTCGAATCATCAATTGCTGAACCTTTTCTTGACGAGGGCCTTTTTGTAGCCTATACTATTTATTAGTAGAGGCTATCGTGAAACGAACGTTTATTTTCGACAATCAGGTACAAGCTTTGATTCGGGAGCAATTCATCAGCGAACAGCAGGTTCGGCAGATGGAAACCGAAATCATGCTTGGCTACGGAAAAACCGTACCGCATACCGCCGGGATCAAAAAGATTCGCTGCGGTGCGGCTGGCCGGGGTAAGCGAGGCGGAATTCGCGTACTGTTTGCCGATTATCCCAAGGCTGGCAAGACCCACCTGTTGGCGGGCCTGACCAAAAACCAGCGGGCGGACTTCAGCCAGGGTGAACTGAAAATCCTGTGTGTGTTGAAACGGCAACTGGACAAAATATATGAGGAGCGACGATGAAAAACGCATTTGAAAATCTCAAATCCGGCTTGGAGCGGGCGATTGCCCACGCCCAGGGGGAAATCCGTCTGGATACCAAAACGGTACAATTGCCCGAAAAGCCCAAGCCGATGTCTGCCCGGCAGATCGCGGCGTTACGCCGGGACAAACTGCATCTTTCGCAGCGGGCTTTTGCGCAGGTGCTCAACGCCGCACCGCAAACCGTGCAGGCCTGGGAGCATGGTCGAAGCAAACCTTCCGGCTGTGCGCTGCGGTTTCTGGAACTGTTGGAGAAGTATCCGGGTATTCTCGACGAGCTTGTCCATGCGGCTGGCTGAGTGACGTTAATTGCTGAACCGTCAGCCTCGGCGGTAGCATCGCCCACCCAAGACTTGCGTTGGATGATTTTCATGGGTGGAGATTCCTTTCGGGGATAGGCCCGGGCGTCCAAAATTGGCCCGGTTTGCGTAATTGGAAAAGCAAAAGAAGTTCGGACGACCCCGGCGGCGATGACGCAACCGGAGACGTTTTTGGGTGTTTTTGGCGACGATTCAAAAAACGTCGGCAAGCATTGGATAAGCAAAGGGTACTCGCTATCATAAATTGCTACAGTAGCGATAGTTACAGACTTTTCGGCAAAAACCGGACAAGTAAGAAAGACTGTCTATGGGCGTGATTCGTCCTCGTGCAGTTTTAGAAAAAACCTTCGGGGAAGTACCTGCGAAGTCAGGCAACATCAGGCAACGCCAGGCATCATGTATCAATTCATGTCAACATAAGTCAAAGCCGGTTTGTCGGTTCGTAAAGTTCACTAAAAATATTTTAAGTGATGATGTTGGATAAAAGCTATGCACACCCGACTTGCGGTACAAGAATAATCACTCTGTCTGTATGTCTGTGCGTACGCGCACCCCCACGCCGGCGTGGGGGGGGTAGTAGGGGGGGGTGCACACGCACACACGGCACACAATTATTTTTCCTCAGGCTTGTCGATAGGTTGTGGAATAGTTGCTACTTTGACTTTCCGATTGGCTCCGAAAGTCCAGCGATAAGCCAAGGATTTGCCCTCAGCTACGCCGAGCAGCAATTTAGACCTGTTCATGGACAGGCCCGCCGAAGTTGCCGCCAGCAACACAGAGCCCCGCTCAATGGGCTGATCAGTAATGAAGGCTTCAATGAACCGCTCCGGCGTCCATTGTTGCTCTGCGGGCTTTTCAGACTTGGCTTTTTCTGTTCTATATTTTTTACGGCGGCGATAGGTCGGCCGTTTCAGGTCGGCTGGGTCCAGGTCGTCATCGTAATCATAGACAGGAAAAGTCCATCGCAGACTTTGCGGTTCAATCGGCGGCCACGACCGGACGGCGGCATCAAGCACGACAGCGCCCTGTTCTTCATGTGGACGCAACACCAGGTGCGTATCAGCGGCGCGGGATTGGCTGCCAGCGCCGGCACCTACATCCGTAACGGATTTATCCGTCTGGCTGCCCTTGGTGGTGTGATGAATCAGGATAAACGACGCCCCGAGTCGCTGGGCGTAGCGGTCGATGGTATTGTACACGCTGGCCATCTTCGCATTGTCGTTCTCATCGGAGCCAGAGGGCATAAACCGATAGAACGCATCCAAAACAATCATCTTGAATCGAGATACTTCGCATTGTGCGAAGTACAAACCCAATTCGTCAATATCCGCGAGACGGCCACGCAGGTTATCCACAAACACGTGTTGGCCATACTCTTCCAGTGGGAAACCACGAGCCTTGGCCACCCTCGGTATCCGATTCGCCGTCGTCGAGCTGTGCAGCTCGTTATCCAGAATCAGCACATCTCCGCGATGGGTTTCGTAACAGCCCAGCCAGGGACGCCCAGTCGCCACCGACAGGGCCAAATCAGTAACAAGCCAGCTTTTGCCCATCTTCGGGCTGGCGATAATGTTCATCGTCTCGCCTTCCCGGAGCAGGCCTTCGATCAACGGGGGATGCAATGATGGGAACTCTTTCATCAATTCGCGAACATTGCGGAATTGCGGTTTAATGCCGATGGGCTCACTGATAACGGTTTCCAGTGAGGCCTCTTTACTGTGCGATTCGCACAGTATTTCTGTAACGTCATCAGTTTCCAACGGACGCGGCGGTGGCGATGGCCTATGAGGATTGGCAGGCATTTGAGCCCAAGCCTCAACCGCTTTCAGCCAGCCCGAAAGTACTTTCTTGTCGAAATATTCCAGCGAATCGTTGTCCACATCGTCCCATGCCTGGATAATGTATGCCAGAGCATGGTGTCTGCCGCGGGCACGAGCAGCGGCAACGACATAACCGTCTCGCCAGCCGAGGTGGCACGTTTTTCGCCCGGCTTCTCCGGGAGCATAGACGCTGTATCGTTCTCGGATTTTCAATCGCAGCTTGTGGGCTGTCTCCTGCTGGCCCCAAGGGTCGAAGCCATCGTCCGGGTCGATCCACTCACGAATCACTCGCCTGGCTTCTTCCAGAAAGCCTTGACGAAAAGCACGCTCCGCCTGGCGGGACTCGTCGGTGTCATCCCGACATATGTTATCCCTGTAATGCTGTTCATATTCCTGTTGTTTCTGCGTATTCAAAGCCACCATATCAATTACCCTTCTTTGTTTGGGCTTGTTCTAATCGCCATTGTTGCACTAGCCAGCGAGCTAATGCTTCGGTTCGTTGGTTCCAGCGGGAATCAGATTGATTGCCACGCTGGTTACTGTCGCTTGACGACAGTATGAATTTGCCGATACGCGTTTCCGTATCGGGTTTTACAAGAGCTACCATGATCTTTTGATCTCCCGGTGGGTCTTTGCCGGCTTTTGGTGTTTTCAGCATTTTCGGCATTTGTTTCTCTGTCGTATACGTTGTCATGAGCAACTCCTTTCCCCGGCCAAGCCGGTAATAAGTTTCCAAGGGACTCCGTACCCTATACCTCTATTTTTTTTGCGGTTTCGCTGAGTAGCTGCCGACACGTTGTCAGGTTTCTGACAACGTGAGGCTAACTGCTTGTATTCCGGGGCCTTATGCGCAGATCGTCGCTTCCCGGAGGCCTTGCGGATGCTGGCTGTGTTCATCGTGGCAACGGTGCCGTGCCTGGTGGTGCAGAGGTAAAAGTACGATTCCCCCTATACCGTTATCCGTCGCCCGATTGAAAGTTCGACGCACTTTTTCATTTTTCTCCAAAAATAGTTCCAGTACTGGAACTTTGGGGCGTTTTTTTTGCCCACTTATGCTTATTTGCCGCCGATGGGCCAGTTCCCAAGACAACTCCCCCTGTCTTTATTGAGAATCGTTCCGAATATGGATGTCTCCGCCTCTTTGTTCCAAAACCTCTCTACCCCGTTATCCACCGGCCGATTGGAAGTTCGACGCACTTTTTCTTTTTCTTCAAAAATAGTTCCAGTATTGGAACTTTCCGGCGTTTTTTTTGCTCACTTACGCTTATTTGCCGACGACGGGCCATTTTCCGGGCAACTCCTCCTGTCTTTTCGAGAATCGTTCCGGATTCTCACTGTGCGAATCGCACATCGCCGCCAGTATGCAACCGACCATTGAATTAATCGTCCCACACCATTTTGCGATCTCTCAATCCGACAACTCGGCCCATCCCTCATTTTCCAGCAGAGCCGGTGTTGCAATAGCTCTCCCCCAAAGGGGTTCTTTGGGAATTTGACTTTGGCAACAAACCCGGTTGCCCTCTACCCTGTTTTCCACCGCCCGATTGGAAGTTCGACGCACTTTTTCATTTTTCTCCAAAAATAGTTCCGTTAACGTAACTTTGGGGCATTTTTTTGCCTCCTACGCTTATTTGCCGCCGACTGGCCATTTTCCGGACAACTCCCACAGTTTTTGAAAATTGTTTCAGACAAGGAGCTATCCGCCTCTTTGTTCCGAAACCTTGGCATTGCAATAGTTCTGCAAGGGGGTTTGCTCCCAAAAGGGGTTTCTTGGGGGAATTTTGACACAGGCAGCGAGCCTGGCTGCTCTCTACCCCGTTATCCGTCTCTCAAATACATGTTTGGCTATAAAAATAATTTGGTACTGTCAGGAGGCGCTTAAAATGGGCCATTGATGGGCGCTTCAAAATGGGCCACCTTGGGAGGGTTGGCTGTTTGTTATTGTTTTCTTTTACCGCATGGTGCGGTCAAGGGAGACATGGCAGATGGCGAACCGGATCAAGATGGCTAACGTACAGGCAATACTGACTTTACATCAAAACAACAACTGGTCGAATCGCCGGATAGCCAGGGAATTAGGTATCAATCGCGATACCGTTGACCGGTATGTTCGCCTTGCCAGGCAGGCCAGCGAGAATAATTCAAAACGGGCCAAAGCGCCTCCCGGGCCTGAGGGTTCTGTAACTTCAAAACCAGCCAAAGCGCTCACCGGGTCGGATGACAATTTACCGGTGATTTCAAAGGGTGTTTGCAGCACGCGAAGTGCCTGCGAGCCTTACCGTGAAATTATCGAGAAAAAGTTGTCGATGGGATTGACGGCTCAGCGGATTTACCAGGAATTGATAATCGAACACGGTTTTTCGCACAAATATCACAGCGTCCGGCGTTACATTCAGAAGTTGGGCAAAGCCTCGCCGCTACCGTTCAGACGGCTTGAGTGTCTGGCTGGCGAGGAAGCACAGGTGGACTTTGGAACCGGGGCGTGGATTGTAACATCCGATGGCAAACGCCGCAAAACGCACGTCTTCCGCATCGTGCTGAGCCCCTCTCGCAAGGGTTACAGCGAGGTTGTTTATCGCCAGACGACCGAAGCGTTCATTCGCTGCCTTGAAAATGCGTTCTGGTATTTTGGCGGGGTTACACAGACAACCGTGATCGACAATCTAAAAGCCGGCGTGATCAAGGCTGACTGGTACGATCCGGAACTGAATCCCAAGTTGCGTTCATTCGCCGAGCATTGCGGAACGGTAATTCTGCCGACCAGATCATACACACCCCGCCATAAAGGCAAGATCGAATCGGGCGTAAATTACGTTCATTCCAACGCGTTGAAAGGCAAAACGTTTGCAAGCTTGGCTAAGCAAAACGAATATCTTTTAAGCTGGGAACAGAATATAGCTGACACCCGCATCCACGGAACGACTCGCAAGCAGGTGGCAAAGTTATTCGAAGACAACGAGCGTGCCGCCTTGCGGCCGCTGCCTTCATTGAGATTCCCGCTGTTTGACGAAGGCCGGCGAAGCGTCCATCGCGACGGCCATGTCGAGGTCGCAAAGTCGTATTATTCGGTTCCGCCGGAATATATGGGCAGACGAGTTTGGGTTCGTTGGGATGGCCGGCTGGTGCGGATATTCAACAAGTCGATGAAGCAGATCGCCGTACACGCCCAGGTGGAGCCGGGTAAATTCCGAACCGACAGCGCACACATCCATGCCAGAAAATTCTCAAAAGTTGAACTCGGAGTTGACCGTCTTCTCAAGCGTGTCGGCTGGATCGGTTGGCATACGGACAGGTGGGCAAAGGCGATGATTGAGCATCGTGGCGTCGAAGGCGTTCGTGTTCTTGTCGGACTCGAAAGCCTGGCCAAAAACTACAGCGACAAACAGATCGAACGGGCATGCGAACTGGCGTTGAGTTACGAAGTCTTCCGACTCAAGCCGATTCGCGAACTTCTCAAAAGTGAAAAAGGCAAGCCGCAGGAAAGTTTTGAATTTATGAAAGAGCACGAGATTATTCGTGATATGCAGACCTACGGCGAAGTGGTTCGCCGCGGGATCCAGGAACCCTTGGATAAAAAAGGAATCGAGAAAAATGGCACAGGAAACTTTGATGAAAACGTTGAAAGAGCTTCGGCTGAGCGGGCTGGCAAATTCGTTGGATATAAGACTGCAGGAGGCTGCCGGGCATCGGCTGAACCATGCGGAGTTCCTGGAGCTTATCCTGCAGGACGAGATCCAGGTTCGCCACGACCGGATGATCAAGCGGCGTGTCAAACAGGCGATGTTCCGGGAACTCAAGACGATAGACGGCTTCGACTTTTCGTTCAACCCGTCGGTGCCACGAAAGACGGTGTATGATCTTGCTGCCTGTCAGTTCGTCCATCAAGGCAGAGATGTTCTTCTGATCGGGCCTCCCGGCGTGGGTAAAAGTCACATCGCCCAGGCCATCGGCTATCAGGCTATCAAGAATGGGCTTACGGTGAAGTACAGGTCGATCTTCGATGTGGTTCGCGACTTCATGCGCGATGAAGCCTTCGCCGGGCAGGACAAAATCATGGACAAATATCTCAAGCCCGACCTGTTGATAATTGACGACATGGGCATCAAGCCGCTGGCCAAGCGGTCGGGCGAATACTTTTTTGAGGTGATAATGCGGCGATATGAGTTGAAGGCGACGATGAT
>JAIORC010000035.1 GCA_021108335.1 Phycisphaerae bacterium | reverse complement strand
GCCTCGCCGCCGGTCTTCAGAAAACGCACGCGCTCGGCACAGGGAATAACCTCCACGAGGGCCTCGGCGACCTGGCCTTCCAGCGGGTGGGGCTGGCCGAACACGATACCCTTGTTCAACTGCTCCGTGATAGCGTCATTGATTTCGTCAATGCAATACCCAAGCGTAACCGGCCCAAGCCCGTTGCGGAAGTCGATGTACTCATTGCCGTCGAGGTCCCAGACCCGGCAGCCCTTGCCTCTGGCAATCAAAGCCGGCTCCACTCCGCGCAACGCCGGTGCCTTAGAAGAGGTCGAACTGCCCTGCGCAAGATACTTCGTACTCTCGTCATACTGCTGCCACGAGATGTCTACTTTGCCGCTCATTTTTGCTTTTCCTCAATAGCCTGAAGAATAATTGTAATGTTCTCGGCACTCAGCAGGCTTTTCCGCAGGTTGCAAAGCGATGCCCCGCGGCAGAGTATCGGAACGTGTGAACCGTATACAAACGGCGATGGGCCCCACTGCTCGATCAGGGTCTCCATCGAAGGAAAACTACTGTCAAAGGCTGAAACGTCAAAAAATACGTGCTCCGGGGGGGAATCAAAAACGTTCTGAACATCCGAGGCCCTGAAACCGTTCAAAACAACCCGGACGCCCCGCGAGTTTTCGACCAGGTGGCTTATCTCGCCCAGTCCCAACGCTTTTACGCCAAGACATGCGCTTTGGAACCGCACATCCTCAGCCTGGCTGGCCAGGAAAAGCATCATCTGCCTTTCGCGGAGAATATCGATAAGCCGCCGGCAATAACTTTCGTCCAGCGAGTAGCCGTGATAATTCGGCGCAATCCGGATTCCCTTTACGCCCATTTCGCTGTACGCGGCAATGTCCTTCTCGAACGTTTCCGTGCTCAGGTCGATAACCGGCAAAGGGCTTAGTCGTTCCGAATGTGCGGCACAACTCTCGATAAACGCGACGTTGGCGTCGCTGGGTTCCCTCAGGAACATTGAGCCGATGTCGGTTACATAACCAAACGCTATCCCATCGGCGTCCATCTCGTCCAACAGATCGCTTATCCCAAACTTACCAGGCTGGCCGAACGGGAAAATACCGGCAAAACAGAAATAATCGGTGATTTGCTCACTCATGTGTGTGAATTGCTCCTAAAACACCTCTATCTTAACCACTTCGTCCTCATGCCTCGCTTTTTCCGCGGCGAAGACCATCAGGTGGGTTTCCAGCGTTTCTTCCGGGCCGGAGAGAATTATTCCGGGGTCGTTCTCCGCCAGGGCTTTCACGAATCTGCTCATCAGTCCGTAGTCGCCACCGCCGTGGCCGCCCAGAATTCCGCTATCTATCTTTTCCGTCTCGATGAGTTTCTTATTCTCGGTAAGGAAGTCGAAGACCTCGATGTTGGCTCCATCGCCGTAGATTTCGCCCTTTGTGCCGAAAATGGTGGTCCTGCGATGAGTATGTTCGCTGAAGGCGGTCATCGTAAAGCTGGCTGTCTTACCGCCCTCGAAACACATATTCACGACCTGGTTATCCACCACGTCGTTATCGCACTCGTAGACGCATCGCCCGTAAGGCCCGTCCTGCAGTGCCTTTATGACGTTCTGCTCGGTAACGTCTTCTGTAAGCACATTAACCGGCCAAGCGGTTTGACCCTTTGCAAGCCGGCCGAGATAAATTCTCTTCGCCGAGTAGGGACATTCCGGCTCAATCGCACAATCCATGCAGCGGTCGCCGGCGTCTTCGGGCTTCTGGTCTTTCCTGAACAGGTACAGGGAACCGAAAGACGAGACCTTTTCGCATCGGCAGCCCATGATATACCGCAGCCAATCCAGGTCATGACAAGACTTGGCCAGGAGCATCGACGACGATTCCGCCTCGTTTCTCCAGTTGCCGCGAACGTAAGAATGGGCCTGGTGCCAATAACCCACCGGCTCGACGTGCTGGACGCTGACCACCTCGCCAATCGCGCCGGAATCGATAATTTCCTTGAGCTTTTGCGTGTAGGGCGTGTACCGCAGCACGTGGCAGACTGCGAAGATAATCTTGTTCTCGATAACCGCCCTGGTAATTCGCCGGCAGCTTTCTTCGTCCGGGGCCATCGGCTTTTCCAGGAGAATATTATAGCCCTTGTTTGCAAACGCCACCGCCGGCTCGGCGTGCATGGCGTCCTGCGTGGCGATTATCACCCCATCGGCGAATTTTTCCCTGGCGACAAGCTCCCGCCAGTCGGTAAAAATATTTTCCGCCGGAATATCATATGTCGCAGCCATCTTGTCGCGATACCAGTCGCGAGGTTCGGCTACGCCGACGATCTTGAGTTTATCGGGATATTGCTCTGCATATTTAACGTATCCCGTTCCACGACTTCCCGCTCCAACGACTATTAGTGTAACCGGCTTCATTTTTGCCTCGTCAAATTGTTTTGATGTTTATTGCCAAATCCATTCTTTGGGCTTGTATAAAATCAGGCAGGAACCATATCATGTATGGTATGAAGATTCAACTGGGATATTCTCCGCATGCCGACGACGCGTACATGCTCTACGGCCTGCTTCATGGGAAAGTCGATACGGGCAACTGGCAGGTCGAGCCTCTCTGCGAACCGTTCACCACACTGAACGACAACGCCGCACGCGGCAAAGCCGACGCGACGATGGTTTCCGCCTCAGCCTATGCATTTGTCCGCGACCGTTACGCCCTGCTGCCGGCGGGCGCGAAATTCGGGTTCGGCTGCGGGCCTGTTATCGTGGCACGCGAACAGATGAGCCAAGCCGACCTGCCCGGTGAAACAATCGCCATACCCGGAGCCACCACCACCGCCTCGACCCTGTTGCAGCTTTACGGCCCGACCCTGCGAACGCGGATACTGCCATTCGACAAGCTACTGGCGGCGGTTGAATCCGGGCTGGTCAAATGTGCACTGGTAATTCACGAGGAATTCGTAAGCTATCAGCAGTGGGGGCTGAATATCGTGCTCGACCTGGGCCAATGGTGGGCGGAAAACTTCGACGACCTGCCGCTGCCCATGAGCGTGCTCGTCGCACGGAAAGACCTGCCGCCGGATATCCAACAGGAACTCATCGCCGCTATCGCCGCCAGCGTGCGATACAGCCAGACCCACCACGCAGAGGCGATGACGTTCGCCATGCAATACTCCAACGGCCTGGACAGGCCCATAGTGGAAGACTTCATACGGAAATTCGTCAACGAACTGTCCGCCGAAATGGGCAGCCGCGGGAAAGCAAGCCTCGAAACCTTCTACGAAAAAACCGCCGATACAGACATTCTCCCCTCAGCACTGCCGCTGGAAATCATCTAGGATTTTATCCAAGGCTGGGTGGCATGGCTTGCTTGCAAGCCATGGTTGTTCGACACTCGCAAAAACAGTTTTCTTGTGGTGGCCCGATGGCGTGGCGACACCGCAGGGATCGCCATGAAGGGGCACGCCGCGATCCTACTATTGCCGATCTCCATTTTCCGATCTGGGCTGCGCAGAAAAAAACAACCTCTCGACGGCGACAGGTTGCTCTTCTCTCTCTCGCGTTACCGCCGAAGCGATAACGACTTCCACTCTAAGGCAAAGGGCGAAACTAAAATTAAATCAAATCTAAAATGTCGTCTGCAAAGGGCTATGCCCTTTTTGCGGCGCTCCACCCTCGCCGCTGTTCCGCCTGAGCGCAGACCTTCAGACGAAATTTTTCAGCGTAATCAGAAAAGGTATTCCACAATTTGTTCAGCCGCGTTGGCGGTAGCTGCAAAAGCGACCAGTGCGGTCAACGATAAAGCAATGAGCGTCTTCTTCTGAAACATTCGGTAATCTCCTCTTACACGAATTCCGCAATCCGTGTTTTCACGCCGGGGATAAAGCAGATTGAGCAGCGTGAACGTTCCTATGAGCATTTCCTTGAGCCACGGGCACCACACCCGGAGCACACAATACATCAGCATAAACATGGTCTGAGCACCATGTAAACAAGCAATTCTACAGTAAGCAATAAGCGGCGCGGTTTGTCGAGCATCGACACCGAGCATGTATCTTCACTACGCATTGTACCACGGATATGCTTATCGGCAAGGGGAGAATTCGCAAAAAATCGGAAAAATTCGGCATTTTTTCTGTCGGGCCATTTGCCGCATAGGTTTGTATGGTGGCACAGGTTTGTAACCTGTGCCGCGGCGGCCTGGGAAGGCCGCCGCGCGGGGGTGCAAAAACACATGGCTTGCAAGCAAGCCATGCCACCCAAAAACAAAAGCCGCGCGTAGGCCGGTTATTTTCCCTTGAGTTGCATCCGTGTCGGCGGCCAGTTGCGGTCGATAATCCATGGTGCTATGTACTGGGCGGTGAAGGCGGTGCTGCAATCGGCGAAATGCGGGTCGGCAAAGTCGTCCACCATGTTCTTGTGGATTTCCACCTGGTAGAGTTTCGCGTACTTGCGGGTAAAACCGATTCGCCCCGCCGAGTTGCCGTGGCCGCCGTCCACGTTGCCGAACATCGCCGTGCCGGCTTGCAGCAACGCGACGTCACGCGGATTGTAAAAATTCACGATTCCTTCGTAGCAGATGCTCAACGCCCTGGTGAGGTCGTAGGTTACCGACACACTCGCATCCAACAGCACCATGCCGTTTATCGGCTTGGCTCCAGGGGTTGTCGTCAGGGCTTCGGCGCAGAATACCGCTACGCCGGCGCCGCCGCTCTGGCCGATAATATAGACCGGCCTGTCGGGATAGGCCTGCTGGTAGGCAGCAATTTCCGCAGCAATTTTAGCACCCCATTGGTGATCTCCGCGGGTGTCGGTCTCGTTGACGAGCAGATTCAGCCCGGGAATCTGACAGCCCCACGGATGAATCTTTATCGCACAGTTTATTCCCGATCCGATCAGCCCCCGGCGGATGTTTTTGTAGTGGTAGTCAACGCCCTGGATTCCCGGCAGAATGTATACCATGCCGCGATCTTTCATGGCTGGGGTCGTATACTGCATGTTGAGCTCGTCGCCGCAACCCGCCGCCAACAGACACAAAAAAATTGCCGGCTTCCACAAATCCAATTTTCGCTTTGTCATGTCGCCACCCTTTCGTTTGTCATTTACAAGTGATGTTAGAGGTTCGCTTAAATCGCTTTTCCCCATGCATTTTAGTGTTAGCATCGCTTATTGATAGGCAAGTAGGCATAATCTTTTCTAATGAGCCTTTTGAGTGTTTGTAATGCAATATCGACACCCGAAAAAAAGTTTCTCTTTTTTCAAAAATAGCCGGTTGACAGTTCGCGGAACTCGTGTATGGTATCGCGCTGGTTAGTGTTCAGTAATTTTACTCTAAAAAAAAAGAGAGTGCAATGAGTACCCAAATCGGCGAGTTGACGTTTCTCGAGCATTTGGCGGAAAAGTTTGAAATTCCTGTTCCAGAGCATGTAACTGCCGAGGCCTCACGGGCGGCAGTGCGGGACTCGCTGGGGCGGTGGGGTAAAGGAATTATCAAGCCGGATGTACTAACTGGCAAGCGAGGCAAGGCGGGAGCGGTCGAAATAGCCGAGGATGCACCGACGGCTATGACCAGGCTCAAGAAACTTTCGGCGGCGGTGGTCAACGGCAAGTTGGCTCGCACGAGTTACATGGTGCAATACGTCCCAGCCGAGATGGAAATCTACACAGCCATCACCTACAACTCACAGCACCTTGCCCCGACGCTGACTATCTGCATGGACGGCGGCGTGGACGTCGAAGACGTTTCCGCCGACCGCAAGCGGACCATTCCCGTGGACGTGTTCAAGGGGCTTAACGCTTACCAGGTATCTTCGATGCTGGAGGAGTTGCAATGTCCCCAGAAGCTCATCAGCCTGCTGAGCCGAACATTCGTAAGCTTCTGGGACCTGTTCATTTCCAGCGGCATGCAGATGGCGGAGATCAACCCCTGGCGGATTACCAAAGACGGGAAGGTTTACGCCTGCGACTTCAAGGGGGTATTCGACGAATCCAATTACCGATTCAACGAGATCAAGGCCTCCCTGCCGGAGTATCCCGAAGGCAGCACCGAGTTCGAGGAGGAGATGGCCGACTGGAGCGCCTCCAGCCATCAGGGCCAGGCCCATGTCGCCGATCTTGGAGGCAAGAGCATTCTGCCGATACTTTTCGGCGGCGGGGCGAGCACGATTGTTACCGAGACGCTGGTGGAGTTTGGCGGCGATCCGATTTTTCTCAGCGATTTCGGAGGCAATCCGCCTTACGAGCGGATGTACGGTACGGCGGAGCGTTGTTTGACGCACAATTTAGCCGGGGCGTCGTTATTGTTGATTCTTGGCGGCAAGGCGAACAATACATTTATTGACGTTACGTTTCAGGCTATCGCCGACGCCCTGCGGGATTACGTGGACAGCCACGGGCCTGTTGACATTCCGGTGGTGGTGGGTCGCGGCGGGCCTCGGCTGGTGCAGGGGCTGCTGGCCATGCAGCGGACGCTGGAAGATCTGCGAATGCCTTACGTGATTTTCGGGCCTGATACGCCCATTACCCTGGTGGCTGAATACGCTGCGAGGCTTTCCAACGCAACCTTGCACAAATCGGAGAACGGATCATGAAGGCCGTGAGTTTGAGTGATTTGCTGAAAGCCGGCGACCGTGTAGCGGTCAGTAACATTACCGGGCGAGAGGCATCCAAGGTATCGGTTATATCCCAAGGCTATGCCAACAATATTGTCGGCGGCTGGGCGCTGGGCAAGGGCGGACAGAAGATCGCCTGCCCCAAGGGCGACGATATTCCCGTCTTCGCGGATTGTGCCGCGATGATGAAAAAGCTCCCCCCGGACAAAAAGCCCAACAAGGTGATTATCTACTCTCCGCCGTCGGCTGTTTACGGCGACGTGAAGGAGACCATCCACTACGGGGCGGACTGCGTGGAGACGATTTACATTATTACCGAGCACGTATCGGTGGAGGTAACGGCGAAAATCCACAGCCTTGCCGAGGAGGCGAATATCGACGTGCTCGGCTGCAATACGCTGGGCATTATCAATACGCACGATCGCGTTCGCATCGGTGCGGTCGGCGGCAGCGAGCCGGAGGAAAGCTTCGTGCCCGGCGGCGTAACGATAATCAGCAATTCCGGGAACATGGTAAACACCATCGCTTCGGGGCTGGCCTCGGCGGGGTTGGGCACGAGTTTCGGCATTTCCACGGGCAAGGACGCGTTGATTCTTACTCCGGCGGACAAGTTGTTGCTGCTGGCTGAGCGGGATCCGAAAACGAAAGTAATCGTGATGTACGTCGAGCCGGGCGGGCTGTACGAGCGTCGCGGACTGGAATTGGCCAGGACGGGCAAGATTACCAAGCCCATCGTGGTGTATGTCGGCGGCAGGGGTCTGGCTGGGCGGGATATTTCCCTCGGCCATGCCGGGGCGGTGGTCGAAGGGGCCGGCACGAGTGCTCAGGCCAAGGCGGACGAGTTTGACGAATATTTCGACATTCCGCCATTTGACAGCCAACGGCGGTATCGCAAGACCGAAGAGATGACCAGTGCTTTCCGGCGGGGCATTCGCGTGCGAAGTTTGCATGATATCCCGGCTGCGGTTCAGGTGGCGTATCGGGTGCTGGGATATTCGCGTGATTTTCCCATGAAGCGGCGGATGGCTCTTAATCCGTGGTTCGCCAATTTCTTTGATTGTGGTAAGGAGACGCCTTCGCGGCTGATTCTCGCCCCGGGCAAGATTCCCGATCCCTGGTTCGCCCAAGTCAAAAAGCTTACGAAGCAGGGCCTTGGTGCGAGTCCCGCCAGGCGAAACATGCGGAACCATTCCAACGCTTCGAGCAATGACGGCAGGAAACAGCGAATCTACGGCCGGGAGGTCGTCGAATTAATGGCGAAGCGGTCTTTCGTCGAATCGCTGATTCTTTATTGGACCGGCGAAGAGGTTCAGCACGATTTTGAAGCCCGGCTGGTGGAGATGTGCCTGATAGCGGCGATGACCAACGGCCCGGGCACGATATCCGCCCAGGGCGCCAAGCTCAGCGCGTCGGCGGGCAA
>JAIORC010000355.1 GCA_021108335.1 Phycisphaerae bacterium | reverse complement strand
AAATTCCTTTTCAATGAAAGCCCAGTATATAAACAATACGCCTATGAATGTTAGGCGAGACGGCGGTATTCTGTCAAGAGTCAACTATTCTATTGCCTAATGGCTTGCAGCTATTTATTCTAATACCCGGTTCGAGCAATATTGCCGGATTGGGTCGCATGGCGACACCGGTAGGGATCGCCATGAGGAATCCGCACCATGCTTCTGCAAGCAGAGGCATGGCCGCCGACATTCTTTTTCGGATAAACTACTAGGCTAGACCCCCCAGAGGATTGAAAGATGGCAGCGAGACCGGATATTTCGATTATAGGCCCGGGCAAGGTTGGCTCGGCGATGGCGAGGGTGGCGTTTCGTGTTGGCTATCGCATTGCGGCGATAGCCGGCGGAAGTGACGGCAACCGAACCGCCAGACTTGCAGAATCTCTTGACGCGAAGGCGATGCACTCGGCTGAGGCAGCGGCGGCGGGGCAGCTTGTATTGCTGACGGTCCGCGACGGGGTGATTGAATCGGTATGCCGGCAGCTCGCCGCGGCGGGCGGCCTGGCAAAAAAGCCGATGGTCGTCCATTGCAGCGGGGCGCTGGATTGCGAGGTATTGGCCTCGGCGAAAAAGTGCGGCTGCGGCGTGGCCTCGATGCACCCACTTCAGACGTTTCCCTCCGTCGAGGCGGCGATAGAGCGTTTGCCGGGCACCTATTGGTTTCTCGAGGGCGACGCGGCTGTTACCGAAATCCTGGGCGAATTGGCCCACGCGATGGGCGGCCATTCCGTAAACATCAGTCCCCAGGCAAAGCCCCTCTACCACGCAGCCGCGGTGATGAGCAGCAATTACATCACCACGCTTCTGGATACCGCCGGGCGGTTGCTGCAAAAGATCGGCCTGTCGGACCAGCAGGCACGCCAGGCCATCGGCCCGCTGGTTCACGCGGCGGTGAAAAACGCCTTGACCCAGGGTACGCCCGAAGCCCTGACCGGGCCGATTGCCCGCGGAGACGTCGGCACCGTCGCCAAACATATTGAGGCGATGGGCAAGCTTGACGAAGACGATATCCTGCGCCTGTATCGGGCGGTGGGCACACAGACGACGGGCATTGCCCGGGCGGCTGACTATATCGATGAACAGACGGCCTCGGAGCTTTTGCAGCGATTCGAGGAAAACTCGTGACGGAAACAGGGCGAATTATAGACGGCAGGGCGGTAGCGAAGGAAATCAATCGCCAGACCGCTTCCGACGCGGCGGCTTTTATGAGCCGGACGGGACGCAGGCCTTCGCTGGTGGCACTCCAGGCCGGCGACAGCCCATCCAGCCGGCTTTATACGAACATGCAGGCCCAGGCTGCCGGGGAAGTGGGCATCGAATACGAGCTGCGAATCGTTCCCGAAAACGCCGGCGAAGAAGAAATTCTCGCCGCCATCGAGAAGATAAACGCCGACGAGGCAATCAGCGGCGTAATCCTGCAAATGCCGCTGCCGGACTCCATCGACTCGCGGAAAATGCAAATGGCCATCTCGCCGGCTAAGGACGCCGAGGGCGTGCATCCGGCGAATCTCGGCAGGCTGTTTTACGGAGCGGCTGCCATCGCCCCGTGCACCCCGCTGGCGGTTGTCGAACTGCTGCGACGCTGCTGCGACGACCTTACCGGCAAAGAGGTCGTCATTGTTGGCCATAGTGAAATCGTCGGCAAGCCCATCGCCATGCTGCTGTTGCAAAGTCCCGCGAATTCGCCCACCGTGCAGATATGCCACATAGCCACGCGAGACCTGCCGGCCCACGTAGCCAAGGCGGATATCCTCATAACCGCCGCCGGCGCAAGCCAGGCCCAGTGGCGGCGATACACCCGGGCAGCCGCAGCCGGTGAGTCGCCGGAGCTGCCGGACCTCTCGCCGCTGATTCCCGCTGAAATAATCAAGCCCGGCGCGATAGTCATCGACGTGGCGACGAATCGCATTCCCGTCGGCTTTGACGAATCCGGCAAGCCGATACTCAACGACAAGAACAAACCCGCCATGCGAACGGTAGGGGATGTTGAGTTCGAGGCAGCGAGGAAGAAAGTCGCAGCCATCACACCTGTGCCCGGCGGCGTAGGCCCGGTAACGGTAGCCATGCTGCTGCGGAACACCGTAGCTTGCGCTACAGGCTGGAGGCTGTAGACGGGAGGGTTAAGGTAGGGAGCTGCCCACCTGCAGCCTCAAGCCTCCGGCCTAATGTTTCCGGCGGCGTAGCAGTCCCAAGCTGCCTGTGGCCAGAATCGCCAGCGTAACGGGTTCGGGCGTCATCGAGACGCTGTCCAAACTGGACGTTTCCACCAGCCCCTGGCCGTACTCGGCGCTTATCCGCAAAGCGCTGAGGTCGGCCATCACGGAGTTGAAGTCTGCCTGCGTGACGGCTGAGCCGCTCTTGCTGTTGTATTTGAAGCTGGTGTAGACAAGGTCGATCGAATACGGATTCGGATTATTGATCCCCCCACTCCACGAGGTTGGCGGCATGGTGATTTCGCAGACCATCACGATAGCTGGGTCCGCGCCAATCAGGACGACGACGTTGTCGTTGGTCCAATCGGAGTACGTGCTCTTCAAATCGAACGAGAGTGTCCCGCCGCGATATGCGGACTTGTTGCCCAGGAACTTGCTGGGAGCATTGAACATGTAGGTCAATCCGGTGGGATCGAACCGATCTATATACCCGCCCGGATTGCCGCCGGTAGAGTTGTGAACCACATCAAACCACGCGTTAACACTATTATAGTTGGTGCCTGTGCTAGCGCTATAGTTGCAATCGGCGATATTCCAGCCGTCCGCGTCGGAACTGAACGAACTGACAACATCTCCGTTCGCTAACCCAACCGGCAGCAGCACGGCTATAAATACAGACACGGCCACTGCGACATGACGAATTCGTCCTCGCAAATCCATGGTACTACCCCTTTCTGGTCTTTTCTACACACAGCAACAATCCCGATTCCAAACGCGCGGCCACAACCACAGCGCAAATCAAGCATTGATCGTAGAATTTTCCAATAAAACAACTATCCTCACAAACAGAACTGCGGCTCAACCACTATTGTATATCTACGGTGATACCTGTCAAGAGGTTCAATGCAAAAAAATAGTAGCAAGTTGGAGGCTTTAGGCTGTAGGCGGAAGGGTTGATGTGGGGAACCGCTCACCTCCAGCCTACGCACGCCAGTCGCCCAGGGCGTTGTGGATTGTGGTTACCGGTTCGGGCTTGTTGAGGCAGTAGAAGTGCAGGCCGGGCGCGCCGAGGGCCAGTAGGGTGCGGCATTGCTCGGTAACTACTTCGATGCCTTTCCGGCCGGTCGCGTCCAGGTCGTCGGCAAGGGGGCTGAATGTATCGTGAATTCCCGGCGAGACTGTCGCGCCGCAGGTTTCGCAGAATTGACACAGCCGCTGGTAATTGGTAATCGGCAAAATGCCCGGAATCAGCCGCATTGTAATGCCGGCGGCGGCCATCCTATCTGCGAATTGCCGGTAGAGTTCGGTCTCGAAGAACACCTGCGTGATGGCGAAGTCGGCACCGACGTCTTGCTTGACGCGCGTGTAGAGGCTGTCGAGTTCCTTTGTGGGCGTGTCGAGGTGTCCCTCGGGAAATGCAGCGACGCCCACGGTGAACCAGCCGGCCCGTTCGCGAATGATTTTAATCAGCTCGAAGGCGTATCGCGGTTCGTCCGGGCCTGGTTCGTAGTGCGGTTCGTCGGCAGGGGGGTCGCCGCGCAAGGCCATGATGTTGTGGATGTCCGAGGCCATCATTTCGTTGAGCTGTTCGCGGATTTCCACGCGGGAATGCTTGGTGCAGGTAAAGTGGTGCATCACGGGGATATCGTGGCGGCGTTGGAGTTCCTGAACGATATCGAGGGTGCTCTTGGAGGTCGAGCCGCCCGCGCCGTATGTTACGGAGAAAAAGTCCGGCTGCAGCTCCATGAGTTTTTCGGCGGCGGCGAAGAGGTTATCTCGTCCCTTGTCGGTTTTAGGCGGGAAGAATTCGAAAGACAGCGTTCGCGGCTTAGTGTCGAAGATGTCGCTGATTTTTTTGACGAGCATGTTTTGGATCCTTGTTGGTGGGATAAAAAAACGCTACCGGCCGGATCGACACGGTAGCGTATGATTTTCATCAGCTTTCCGGCGAGGGTCAGACAATCGTTCCGGGCGGCGTCGGCGGTGTCGGGGTTGCCGGTTCGCCGATAGGCGAGTCGTCCGTCAGGCCTTCGCTGAGTTTCAACTTCATCAGCCTGCCGACCTTGAATTTAACGGTACGTTTGGGCGGTACGTGTACTCGCTGGAGGGTCTTGGGATTCTGTGCTATTCTCGCAGCCCGTTCCTTGGTTTCAAAAACGCCGAAATCGCGGAACTCAAGACGATTGCCCTGGCCGAGTTCCTCGACGATTTCATCCAGGAAAGTCTGCACGATTTTTTTCACCACGACGCGCTTCTGGCGAGTCTGTTCGGCAATACGATCCACAAGTTCTTTTTTCGTAATAGTATGCATTAATAATACCCTTTCAGCCTTTTCCTATGTAACGGAAAGCATTTCCGAAAACCACACGGAAACGCCCGTATCCTGCAATACAAAAAAAACTTCTGTTATAAATATTTCCAGCGGCATTCCCGCCCGATCAACATTGGAGCATTCGAGCAGCCATGTTTCGAACTCTCCATCAGTAAGTAACTTATAGTAATATATCCAGCCGTACCTGGCAAGAATGTCCTGTAAAAAAAATCGAAATTCTCCGATTCATCTTAGGGGTTCCCTCTATTTCCCAAACGGCCCGGCGGGACAGTATTCCAATTTGCAATTGGCGGGCATCGTTCCGTGTTCTTCGAAAATCGTAAGTTCGTTCTCTTTTCCAAGCCAGCAAGCCGGCAAATAGTATTTTTCCTGCGGGCCGATTGTCCAGAAACGTCCGGCGTTGTGCCCGTTGACGTATATCTGCCCTTTGGTCGCTCCGCTGATTTTCAAAAACAGGGGCACGTCCAGTTGGGGATTTCTGAATGTTGTGGTGTACCAGCAGCTTTTGCCTTTGATCGGCTCGCGGGCGGTGTCTTCCGGCAGGGACCAGGGGCGATAACCCCAATCGGCCCCAGCGGAAACCGGATCTACCAAGGTATGGAATTTGATATTTTCCAGTATGTCGGGATTTACGTCGCCCCATAGCAGAAGGCGAATAATGTTTTTGCCTTTTTTGAGGTCGGCTCCGAGGGTTACGCTTCCCCAGTTTGCGCCTTGTTTCGCGAAAAAGCCTACCATACGGTCGTTGCAGAACACGGCTGCGTGATGCGGAATATCGGTAAAGGACAGGTGAATCGGTAGTACTTTCGTCAGCGAAATACTCAATTCCGCCGAATGTAGCGGAGCGGATTCCAGGTGTTTCAACAGGTGGGCGCAGTTGCGGGGTACGATACGCCTGGGGAAAGTTTCGGCGGGTTTGAGTTTGAACTTGTTCGTCCGCAGCGGTTTTGCGTCGTAAACATGGCCGAAGATTCCCTTTGCCCCGCCGAGACGCTCACCGGAATTCGTCCGGCCCAGGTTGTCCACCAGGGCTACGAGATTGTTGACGCCTTTTTTGAAATCGACTTTAATCGGCTCGCGGGTAGCGCCCTTGCCGACTCCCCACACACCGACCAGCGATCCATTGAGATACAGCGACGCCCGGTCTGCGCAGTCCGGCAGGAAGAGGTTGCGTTTTTGTGCCCGCGCCTGGTCGATACGGATGCGATACCAGCCGTATCCGTAGTGTGTGCCCAGCTTGTCCATGTTGCGCGGGCGGTCCAGCTTTTGCCACTCCAGTTCATTGCTGACCGGTTCGGGGCAGATGCAGGTGCGCTTCCAGTTAGCCAGTCGCGGCGGCGCTGGTTTAGGGGTCGTCGGCGGCGTGGTTTTCTTCGTGTGCAGCTTGCCGTCTTCCAGCGACATCACGAAATATTGTTTGTCGGCTTTGTGTGGGGTGATGTCGTCGAGGGTTTCCCCGACGAAGTCCGGCCCGAATGCAATGTGCTGTTCCAGCGGCCAGGTTCGCATAGCCAGTTCGCTGGTAACCAGTACGATTTTCAGCTTGTGGTGCTCCAGTATTGTGGGCGTATTGTTTGTGGGGATTTTCAGCGAAAGCGGGCTGAAGTTGACACTGAGTGTGCCTTCGGTACCGGCAGGGGCATGCAGGATCAGCACGGGGTTGCTGTCGCTGCCGAAAAGCCCCAGCGGCCCCAGCGAGCAATAATTCAGTATCGTACCGTTGGGCAGTTTCAGGTCATATGGAATAGCCGTCGCGCCGAGTGTCTTCAGCGAAACGTCCAGCTTCGTGCCGCACGGTAGCGAAACGGTTACGCTCTCGATATCGTCCCGGCCGTTGTTGGTTACGATGGCCCATTGGGCCTTCGAGCCGTGCAGATTCATCATGAACGAGGCATCGTCGATGCTCGCGCCCGGTTCTTCCATGTGCCCCGAGGCGAAGTAAGGCCCCATGGAGTCGGCCAGCAGGTTCACCAGGCGGGTGAAGTAATATTTTTCCGTCAGTCCGCCACCCTCAGCCAGCGGCGCGTCGTAATCGTAACTGGTGGTCTGGAAAGTATTTTCCGACGCGGCGTGGTGCGAGCCCCAGAACTCGAAGTTGGTCCCGCCGTGCCACATGTAGTAATTGCATTGTGCGCCGCAGCCGAGGATTTCCATCGCCTTGCGCGCTACCTGCCGGGCAGGACGCTTTTGATGTTGGCCGTCCCAGTTATCGAACCACCCGGTGTAAAATTCCGTAACCAGCAGCGGCGTGTTCGGATGGTGCATTCTCAACCGCTTGAGTTCCGGTATGGGATTGTGTGTGTTGAGGCACTCGATAGTCTCGGCAGCCTGCGGTTCCGTAAGGTTGTTACAGGTGATTATGGGAATCGTAAAACCGCTTCGCCGAAACAGTTGCGTGATAAAATCCAGATATTCGCCGCGGTCCGGCTGGGTGGTCATGTAGTACTCGTTCTCGTTTTGAATGAGTACGATATTTCCGCCGACGGAAACCTGATGGGCAGCCAGTTGGGGCAGAACCTTGGCGAAATATTTGTCGAAATAGTGCATGAAGGCGGCGTTGTTGGAGCGATAGCTCACGCCGCTTTTTGCAGCCAGCCAGCCCGGTAAGCCTCCGAAATCCCACTCGGCGCAGATGTAAGGCCCGGGCCGGAGAATCACATACAGCCCCAGTTTCTCAGCCAGGCGGACAAATTGCAGGATGTCTCTGTCCCCGGAAAAATCCCACTGGCCTTCAACCGGCTCGTGAAAATTCCAGGCGATGTAGGTCTCGATGCAGTTAAGCCCCGCACGCTTGGCCTTGAGCAGGCGGTCGGCCCATAAGTCCGCGGGAATACGGAAGTAATGCATTGCCCCGCTAACCAGCCAGACCCGCTGCCCGTCGATGATAAAACTGCGGTCGTCGTAGGTTACGCTTGTCATATTATTCCCCAGGGGCCGAGGATTTTTTGAAATAGAAATTTCCGAAGGTCGTATTTTCAGCTTCGGCTGAACAAGTTTATTCGGAAAGCCACCGGGATATCAAAATACGGATATCTTACGGCCAGACAATAGTTTAAGAACCCGTACCCGCGATGCAACAAAATTCCGGTATTCGCATGGAATTTACTCAAAAAAAGGCGTATAACCGCCATTTATGAGTACGAAACAGAAATTATTGACGTTGGCGGGTGTTATATGTCTTGCGATTTGTCTGCCTGGCAGATGTTTTGCCGCCAGCCAACAGGTGTTACCGAACATAGGCCCGGTAACAGGTCCGAAGCTGCTGCATCTTACCAGAAAGACCATGCGGGATTATCTCGTAAAGAGAACCGACGTCCGGCAGGTGGCGATTCCGGCGGATTTGAGCAAGCTGCGGCTGCGAGTTGACGGAAAGGATGTTCCGCTGGCCGACGTGGAGTATCCGGTGTGCATTACGCTGCGAAACAAGGGCAAAGTCGCCGGGCGCAGCCTCAAAGCCGGTAACGGCCTCGTGCGGAATGTAATCGCCGCAGCCCTGGAAGCCATGCGAAGTCCTGCCCTGCCGGATCGCGTAACCGCAAAGCTGCTCGATTCCCTGACAATCGAACTGGAA
>JAIORC010000281.1 GCA_021108335.1 Phycisphaerae bacterium | reverse complement strand
GTACTGGGTCAACAAGTGCGATCGCCCATCCAAGCGGGCACTATCATTCATGGTTTTGCTGTTCGCTATCTCCGAAGAGGGGGAAAAACAAGGTGTGCCGATGGTAACGGTCTCGGCCGGGTAACCTGGCAGAACAGCACATCCAGTGTCTAACGCTGCAAATTCTCTACACGCCATGTTCCAACCACCTATTCGGGATCAACGCCAGGGTCGTCCCACTATACGATATTCGGCTGGTCCCATTCAGCGGACGGAATCATCGATACAGGTTAAAAATTTACATAACATTGCGATATTGCGTTGGTTGCAGTAAAATCAACAGTTCTTGACGGGACACTACTGACAAATGCGCATTAATGAAGCAATATCTTATTTTTCCGGGTCACTGCCTAAGCTCCTTGGGGTAGGCAAGATGGTATTTGGGTCGATCTGGTCGGATAATTTTCACGACTCTTCGGCCTGCGAATTACTCGTGCCTATTGCCTCTCCGTTAACAGTCTACTACCAGGACGGACGTCAATATCGGGCGGAGTGCGGCGAAGTTCTCATACTCCCTCAGGGAACGAAACATCGGGATGTGTTGCCGCAAGGTAATGAATCCGTGGTTTTTTTATGTTCGTTTGGATGGGATAAAATTGCTCAATATCTCTCGCTGGTCAACAATGACACGATAGGAAAAATATCCAAACGCACCTCCCGTGATCTCAACTCCGTTTTGGAAGGTATTTCACGCGATCTTGCCGGTGGGTCGGAAATGGATCGGCTTATTTCGGCTACGCGTCTGCTTTCTGCTTTAATGGTTCTGCTGCGGGATGTTCTTGCCGAAACAGGTGATGCGCAGGCGGCGGATTCCAAAAGTCGCAAAAGCAAACTGCTGAACGATGCAAAGCAATATATTGAAAATAACTTCAACAGAAATATAAGCCTCGACGAAATAGCGGACGCGCTGGATGTCAGCTCATACTACCTTTCGCATGTATTCAGTGAGGGTAACGATTTTCCGTTGTTCGAATATCTGCTTGATGTTCGCATGAAGCAGGCTGGTGAGTTATTAAAGCAGGGCAAGTTCAATGTAGCACAAGTGGCTTACGCGGTTGGTTACGAGAATCCAAATTACTTTTCGAGAACCTTCAAAAAGTACTTCGGCGATACCCCGAGCAAGTGGCGGAACAAAGCAACAGAGTGAACAAAATCGCAAGTTGTTACTCTTGTAATAATGGCCAATCAGGGGACAATGAATCCAGTGTTGCATTCTATTTTCACGAGATAATCTGGAGAAAAAAAATGATTTGCAAAAGTGCTGAAAAATTTGCGTTGTTCGGTGGCGAGAGCGTGATTCCCGAGGGCATGATCAAAACCTGGCCTCCTGTTGACAAGAGCGATGAGAAACTGGTTCTTGACGCGTTGTATGCCGAGAAACAGGCACGCGGGGACCACAATATAAAGTTCGAGCAGGAATTCGCCGAATACAATGGCAACAAACATGCCATCTTCACCAATAGCGGAACCGCAGCATTGCACATGGCTCTTGTAGGGTGCGGTGTGGGCGCGGGCGATCACGTGCTTGTGTCGGCCTATTCGTGGTCATCGAGCGCTACCTGTATTCTGCATCACAACGCGATCCCGATTTTTGTCGACATCGATTACGATACGATAAATATCGACGTAGATAAAATCGAGGCTGCGATTACACCCCGGACAAAGGCGATTGTTGTCGTTCACCTGCATGGGCTGGCTGTCAACATGGACAAAGTGATGCAGATTGCCGAAAAGCATGATTTGAAGGTTATCGAAGATGCCTGCCAGGCACACGGGGCGACGTTCAACGGCAAGAAGACCGGAACCATGGGACATGCCACGGCGTTCAGCTTCAATCAAAACAAATGTCTCTCCTGCGGTGAGGGCGGAATGCTTGTAACTGACGATGACGAGATTTGCAAGGCTGCCCTGTCGTTGTGGAGTTTTGGAGAAACACGCAAACCCGAAGAATCACGCGACTATCACGTTTACGCACTGGGTTGGATGTATCGCAACAACGAAATAACCGCAGCCTTCGGGCGGGCACAGCTTGCCAAGTATCCGAAATATTTCGATACGCTTCGCGCCAATGGAAATTACCTGCAGGAAAATCTGAAGGGTATAGACGCCTTGGTTCAACCCACTGAACCCGAAGGCCATGTCCATAACTGGTACAATTACAACCTGCGAATCAACTGGGACGCGGTTCAATGGACTGGGGACAAGGGGCGTTTCCGTGACGCTGTTTGCAAGGTGCTCCAGAGCGAAGGTCTGCCCTGTGTTGCCTGGCAGCAGTTCATCCTTCCGGAAATGACGGTTTTCCAGGCCAAGAACGCTTACGGCCAGGGTTGTCCGTGGAGTCTCCCTGGGGCGGATGAAGGTGTAACATACAATCCGCAGGATTATCCGGTTGCTCAACGCCATTGCGAAAGTTACATTGCGTTGGTAGTAGCGTTGCGTGCACCGAATGGTCTGGATGTGGCGGAGAAAACGGCTGAGGCTGTACGCAAAGTTTTTGAAAACATCAACGATATCGATCCTGATGAAGTTGAGGCCGTCAAATAAGCTATCCATTTGTACCCGTTCACGGCAGATGTCGTGAACGGGTACAAATATTGAAATCCTGAAGGTTCGGAGAGGTCTATGAGTAACGATGTGCTGGTTTTATTTACGATGGATGTGGAATTGATTTCCGCTGGCGAGAATGCATCAGGGCCTCAAACCAATGAAGAAGGCGCAGTCCGTGTCCGGGAATATATGGAAGTGCTCGGGGATTACGGATACAAGCCGACTTTTTTCATTCATCCCGAACTGGGCGAGACTCAGGCGGAAATGTTCCTGGAGTTGAAGGCCCAGGGTGCTTGCCTCGGGCTTCATATTCACGCGGCAAAGTTTGCGCCGACTCGCCATAAAGTTGAATTGGGAGCCTTGTCTTTTGAGCAGCAGAAGGAAGTTTTGACTCTCGGACTCGAAATGTTTGAGCGGTATTTTGGTTTCAGGGCAGACATTTTCCGGCCTGGCTGTTTTTCCTCCAACGACTACACCTATAAGGCATTGAACGAACTCGGGTTCAAGGGCGGAAGCATATGCATTCCGGGACGTGTCTGGATGGATCGCTATTGCGTATGGGCCGGTGCTGATATCCATCCCCACTATGCGAATGAGAATATTCGTCAAGGCCCGGGGGATTCTCCATTCGTGGAAATCCCGCTTTCCGTTGATATTTCCCGTCTTGTCAGGCATCCGCTCGGGTTTGATCATTACTTTGATTTGCGGCCTGGCGATGTGTACTCCAACGCGAATGTAATCCCCAGGGATCATGAACAGGTTCTGGCAAATATTGTCCGGCAGTTAGACAATGACAAGCCGGTACTGAAAACTATCGTCATAGATGTTCACAATGACCGGAATTTTAAGGACCTTTCGACCACCCCGGCCCAGCAGTTGAAAACGGTACTCGACAATCTCAAACCGGAGTTGGCGAAATATGGGATGGTTCCCGTCAGTGCCACTTATGGCCAGGCTATTGATGCATTTATAAAGGAAATGAAACGTGAGCGAAATTGTTCGTAAAGAAACCAGCCAACGTATGAGCCGAGTCGTCATTCATAACGGGACGGTTTATCTTTGCGGCCAGGTCGCAAAAGAGATGGTGTCGGACATTAAGCAACAGACCCGCACCATGCTGGAAAAAGTGGATGAGCTTCTGGAATCGGTCGGTACCGACTCAAAGGCCATTCTTTCGGCTACTGTGTATGTGCGGGACATGAAGGATTTTGCCGGCATGAATGAGGTCTGGGATGCTTGGGTGCCCGAAGGACACGCTCCGGCTCGGGCTTGCGTGGAAGCAAGAATGGCTCGCGAGGAAATATTGGTTGAAATCAGTATTGTCGCGGCAGTAGTTCCGTCTTAGGAAACAACATGGAAGAACAAAAAATACTAATTGGATGGGGGCATCGAGATATTACTCCGGAACTCCCGGTCATGTTGCGGGGACAGTTTCACGTCCGCGTTGCCCATGAGGTACTCGATCCGATAACGGTTACCGCGTTGGCGATTGAAAGTCAAGACCAGTCGAGTCAGCTTGTCATGGTCTCGCTGGATATTGTCTGTGTCAGTGATATAATTCGCGATGAAGCCCGCAGGGAGATATCGGAGAAAATTGACGGCCTGAATCCGGACAACGTTTTTTTCAATGCTACGCATACTCATGCGTCAGCAGTAGTAACGGTGTCTGAAGAAAAGCCGTCTATCACCTGGCCGGATGTTGAAGGCTATGATCGCGAAAAAGCATCACGCTTCATCGTTGCCCGAATGGTTGAAGCTGTCCAGGAGGCATGGGCCGGCCGCAAGTTGGGCGCGATATCGTTTGGCGTCGGAGCGGCGGTTGTCGGGTCAAACCGGCGGGTATCCTACAGCGACGGAACTGTCAAAATGCTGGGCGATACGTCGGTCAGGGAATTCGCAAATATTGAAGGTGATTGCGATTCCAATGTGAATTTACTGTTCACGTACGATCCATCGCACGAACTGACGGGTATGATTGTAAATATCCCCGTTCCGTCACAGGTTAACGCGATGATTTCCAAAGTTTCCGCGGACTTCTGGCACGAGACGCGTTGCGAAATTAAAAAACGATATGGTGATAATATTTACATCCTGCCCCAGTGTTCGGCGGCTGGTGATCAATGTCCCCATCCGTTGGTTAACCCTGCCGCTCCCAGGCGAATGCTGGAGCTTAAATATCAAACCGATATAGAAACCGCCTGGCGGAAAGAGATCGCCAATCGTATCGTAAACGCAATTGACGAAACATTCCCAATTGTGTCGAAAGACATCCGCGATAAGGCGATACTGAAGCACGAAAATATCAAGCTGCGCCTTCCCACGTGGAACCTGACCGAAGAACATCTCAGGCTGGCGAAAAAAGAAATGCTCGCTTCTCAGGAAAAACTCGATCAATTGGAAGAAAACCTGCTTGACGTGGATTATTCCAGTACATACGCGAGGGTAAGATACTACAAAAACATTATCGAGCGATTTGAGCGGCAGTCGGAGAACAATGATTTTTCTACTGAAATTAACATCACTCGTTTGGCTGAGATTGCTTTTGCGACAAATCAATTTGAACTGCTTCTGGATTTCGGCCAGCGTATCAAAGCCCGCAGCAGGGCGTTGCAGACATTTCTTGTTCAGTTGACCGGTACGGGAACCTATCTTGCCCCGCAGCGCTCGTGCGGCAGCGGTTATGGAGCCTCTCCAATGGATGGAGAGATAGGCCCCGAGGGAGGGAATGCCCTTGTAGAACAAACCGTTGAACAGATAAATGCGATGTTCAGCGAAAATTTCAACCCGTTTGGAGCAAGATTCTAGGAAGAATTTTCCAGGATGACATCTGTTTATCATTGAACATCCCATTGAACAATTGAAGGAATTTGGCGAGTGAAAACCGAAGAGCATTTAGACAACTGGAGTAATATAGGGCAGCGGTACGAGGCCTTTTGGGATGGGGCAATAGTGGATCGACCCCTGATTCAGGTGTTCGCACCGGCAAATCCCGGCGGCGCCGAAGCGGAGCCTATCCCCATGCCGACGGAATCTGAAGAGCAAGCATACGAGTGGTATACAAATCCCGAAAAGGTGCTGCCTGTCCTGGAGCATCGGCTGACCCAGACTCACTATGCCGGAGATGCTCTCCCCATCATTTATCCCATGGCGATATCGCTTCCGGCTATTCAGGCGGCATATATGGGAGGGGATTACCATATATCTCCCGATAACGGTTCGGGCTGGTGTAATCATTCAATGGCTGACTGGAACGATGCCGGACAATTCGATTATCAACCTGATAATAAATGGTGGACGGCGACCCGGATGTTGTTGGATGAAGCGGGTAAGAAGTTCGCGGGCAGGGCGATTCTTGGTATGCCGGATATTCAGGGCGGCGGACAAATCCTTGATTCCCTGCGGGGAACGCAAAATCTGCTCATGGATTTTTATGACACACCCGACGAGGTAAAAAAAATAATGCCCGTGATTGACCGGGCATGGGAACGATACTGGACCGAGTGCAACGAAATCGCCTTGAAATACCAGGAGGGCTACGTCGACTGGATGGGGTTATGGTCGGCAAAGCCGATGGTAACAGTCGAGTGCGACGTTTCGGTGATGATTTCACCAGTACAGTTTAACGAATTTTTTCTGCCCAGCCTGAAAAGACAGATAGAGTTTGTTGACCGAAGTATTTATCACCTGGACGGGGAAGGCCAGATATGTCACCTGGACGCACTCTTGTCCCTGGAAAAACTGAGCGGCATCCAGTGGGTACCGGAGCCTCGCAACAGGGATATCAAAAAATTCATTCCAATGCTTAAGCGGGTCAGAGACGCCGGTAAATTCGTCGCCCTGACGGGCTGTTTGCAAGGAACCGAAACAGTGAAAATGGTACTGAATGAACTTGGCCCGGAGGGAGTTTTTATTTCCCTCACATGCGAAACCCCGGAAGAAGCGGAGTCGCTCGTTGAAGCGATATAACTCAATACAGGAACCTACTTATGGAAGAACAAAAACTACTGATTGGATGGGGGCATCGGGACATTACTCCGGAACTCCCGGTCATGTTGCGGGGACAGTTTAACCTTCGTCTTGCCCGCGAGGTACTCGATCCGATAACGGTTACCGCGTTAGCGATTGAAAGTCAAGACAAGTCAAGTCAGCTTGTCATGGTTTCGCTGGATATTGTCAGTGTCAGTAATTTTATTCGAGACGAAGCCCGCAGGGAGATATCGGGGAAAATTGATGGTCTGAATCCCGACAACGTCTTTTTCAACGCTACGCACACTCATACGTCGGCGGTAACACAGATGGCTGAAGGGCGGCCTGAGATCACCTGGCCGGATGTTGAAGGATATGATCGCGAAAAAACATCACGCTTTATTATCGCCCGAATGGTTGAGGCTGTTCAGGAGGCATGGGCCGGCCGCAAGTTGGGCGCGATATCGTTTGGTCTCGGAGCGGCGGTTATCGGGTCAAACCGGCGAATATGCTACAGCGACGGAACATCCAAAATGTACGGAGATACGTCGGTCAGGGAATTCACGCATATCGAAGGCGATTGCGATTCTAATGTGAATTTGCTGTTCACTTACGACCCATCGCACGAACTGACGGGTATGATTGTAAACGTCCCTGTTCCCTCACAAGTTACCGAGGGGATAGACAAAATCTCCGCGGATTTCTGGCATGAGACGCGTTGCGAAATCAAAAAACGCTATGGCGATAATATTCATATCCTGCCCCAGTGCTCGGCGGCTGGTGATCAAGCTCCCCATCCGCTGATTAACCCTGCAGCCCGCCGGCGGATGCTGGAGCTTAAATATCAAACCGATATACCAATGGCCTGGCGGAAAGAGATCGCCAATCGTATCGCGAATGCAATTGACGAAACATTTCCCGTCGCGTCGAAAGATATTCGCGACAAGGCGATACTGAAACATGAAAATATCAAACTGCGACTTCCCCCGTGGAAATTGACCGAAGAGCATCTCAAGCTGGCGAAAAAAGAGATGTGCGTTTCTCAGGAAAAACTCGACCAATTGGAAGAAAACCTGCTTGATGAGGATTATTCCAGTACATATGCGAGGGTAAGATACTACAAAAACATTATCGAGCGATTTGAGCGGCAGTCGGATAGCGATGAGTTTCCTACTGAAATCAACATCACCCGTTTGGCGGATATCGTCTTTGCGACAAACCAATTCGAACTGCTTCTGGACTTTGGCCAGCGTATCAAAGCCCGCAGCATGGCGTTGCAGACATTTTTGGTTCAGTTGACTGGTACTGGAACTTATCTCGCCCCGCAGCGTTCATGCGGCAGCGGATATGGAGCCTCTCCGATGGATGGAGAGATAGGCCCCGAGGGAGGAAATGCCCTTGTAGAACAAACCGTTGAACAAGTAAACGCGATGTTCAGCGAAAACCTCAACCCATTTGGAGCAAGATTCTAATATGAAATTTTCCATGATGACATATACGATGGCCCGTCAGAATTTTTCGGTGGAAGACATAGTTAAAACCGCTGTTGAATTGAAGATGGACGGGATCGACTGGGTTACGACTTACGGCC
>JAIORC010000143.1 GCA_021108335.1 Phycisphaerae bacterium | reverse complement strand
CGAACCGGTTAACGGCAAACTGCGACTCGCCGCCCAGGACATCCAGAACAAGAACAAGCCTCACGGTTTGACGCAAGGGCCGCTGAAGGGTGGCTATAACGGGAAGTTTTACGATAGTAAGAAAAAAATCTTCAATGATGATAAGTGGCATTGCGTTGAGGCGTATTTCAAGCTCAATACGCTCGACCTTAAAAACGACCGGCCAAATCGGGACGGCATTGTTCGCGGCTGGTTCGATGGGAAGCTTGTTGTCGAACGTACTAATGTGATTCTGCGTTCCACCGACTTCCCGAAAATGAAATTCAACCAATTCCTGATGGCTCCCTACTTCGGCCCCGGACTCCTGCCGCATGCGCAGAAACTCTGGATCGACGAGCTTGTTGTCGGCACGAAACGTATTGGGGCTCCTTCACCGAAAAAATCGCCATCGAAAAAGAAGAAAAGCCCGCGTAAATAAGCCCCTTGGAAATCATACCAGCCAAGCAAGCCAGGGCTTGACCCGGCGAAAAGCAGGCGATAGCTTTCTTTTATGAAACGTATTCGTGTAGTATGCCGGCGGATATGATAAACCGAGTTGGATGCAAAGGATTGCCGAATGAACAAATTGGTGGAACATTGTCGAGAGAACCTTCGGGCCGGTCGTGCGCCAATGGACGGGTTGAGCGACCAGCAAATCGAAACGTTGCGTTCTCGTTACGCGGAGTTTGAAGACACGTACGACGAAAATGGGTTCCTGGCAGGCAGTGAGCTTATAGTCAAATCGCTGAAAACTCCGCGGCCTTATTTGCATCTTATGGCAAGCAATCATTTTCGCAAAGAGGAACAATGGGGATCTTACTGGGATCAGCACCGCGGCGGGTTTTCGTGTGTTGACAGTGTCCTTGCCGGAAAGATGACCAGCCATCTTGATACAAATTACGTACCGACCGCACCAGAGCCACAGGACGTCCGCGATTTTTACGTGTACGAGGACGGCAAAGCCTGGCCGATGTTTCCCACCGCCGGCTACGAGGAGCAGCAGTATTCGGAATTCATTTGCCGGGAAGGGTTGGATACATATGAGATTCAAAGTGTTCGTAGCGGCCTGGCTTGTAAGCTGGAGGTTTTTGTGCACGATCAACTGCCTCTTGAAGTCTGGCAGATTACGCTTACCAATCAGACTCAGGCCTGCCGCGATCTGTCGTGGTTCCTTCGTTTGCGGGTAAATGTCGACAGCTATCCTTTTTACTATTTTGTTCCCAGGATTGTTTGCGAAGGCGTTTTGGAAGACGGGGCGTTGGTATTCGTCAATCACGACAAGAACAACAAGCATCCGCGAGGCGCCTTTCTCGCCTCGGATAAGCTGTTTGACGGTTATGACATGATGGCGGAGGTGTTCGACGGAGGTGCCGGGCGAGCCCCCATCCCCGCCGCGGTTCAAAGAGGCCAATGCTTCAACTCGTTAGGTACGCAGCCATATGCCGGCCTGATTGCCGCCGCCCAATACAAGGCGAGTCTTGAGCCGGGCGAAAGTAGCGTCTGGACCGTTGCCTATGGCAAGTGCTCCAACGAAGCCCCGGAACGCAAAGCATTCCTCGAAAAGGTTCGTCGAGATGTACTGGCCGGCAACAACGCGTCTCGGGAAAGTCTGAACGCGACGTGGCGCAACAAGATACTGGCCAATGCCGTCAAGACGCCCGACAGCCAACTGGACCGATACTACAACGTCTGGTCGAAGTACCAGGCCAGGAATCAGGCCCGGTTCGTTCGTGCCCTCGACAAAGTTGGATATCGCGATATTTTGCAGGACATTTTGGGTGTCTGCGATTTTGAGGCTCCGTATGTCCGCACGCAACTTGCCGAGGCTTTGCGATACCAGTACCCGGACGGCCGGGCTGTTCGGCAATACGAAAAATTTACCGGCGGCGGGCATGATTTGCGGATGTATCAGGATTCGGTTGTTTGGATTCCGGATACGCTGGTCAGGTACGTAAAGGAAACCGGCGACGTTGCCTTCCTGGATGAGGTTGTGCCGTTCCTGGACGGCGAGACTCTTCAACCCAGCGAAAAGGAGTACGGTTCCGTCTACGAACACGCCTGCCGTGCCGTCAGATCGCTGTATCGGGACACTGGTTTCCACGGGCTTTGCTCGATAGGTTACGGCGACTGGAATGACGCGTTGTCGGGAATTGGCGGCCAGGATGGCGTCAGCGTCTGGCTGTCTTGCGCGTGTGTGTATGCCGCCAAACTGATGGCGGAGCTGGCTGAGCACCTCGGCTACGATAAAGACAGGGCGGAATTTGCCGAGATCGCCGAAACCATGACGCGTCGAATCAACGAACATGCCTGGGACGGACAGTGGTATCTCTATGCGATAAACCGCGACGGTATGCCAATCGGGGCTGGGTCAAATGCAGAGGGCAGAATTCACCTCAATGTTAATACATGGGCACTGTTTACCGGCGTCGCAGCCGCCGCAGGTCGAGAAAAGCAGGTCTGGGAAGCAATCGAACAGTTGGCTACTCCAATTGGACACCGGCTTCTGATGCCGCCATATACCCAGTCCAGCCGCGATCAGGTTGGACGAATTGCCGACCAGATTCCCGGTATGTTCGAAAACGGCAGCATCTACACGCACGGCGAAGCTTTTTATCTTTACGCATTGACTTGCGAAGGCAAATCCGACAAGTGGCGTCAGGAGATAGCCAAAACGCTGCCCGATGCAGTTGTTCCGGACATATCCACGGCTCCGCCGCATCAACAGTCGAATTTCTTTGTCGGGCCGGACCATGCCTCTTACGGCGAGAATCTCTTCAGTAATTCCACTGGTTCCGTGGCGTGGTATCGCAAGGGAATTGAAAAGATAATAGGCGTCATACCTGAGCTTGGCGGCCTGAGGATCAAACCGCAGCCGCCGAAGTCCTGGGAACATTATCAGGTTATCAAGTCTTTCCGCGGAGTGAGCCTTCTAGTGGAATTTCAGCGTGGCTGGCAGTTCGGCGTACTCGTGGACGGCCAACCCGGCAGCGAGTTAATACGGGCTGACCAACTCAGCGGCAAGAAGACTTGCCACGTAAAAGTAACCTTTGAATAACGTCATAACCTGCTTGACTATTTTCTTCTGCACGAGAGGGCGTATTGTGCCGGCGGCAGGCCCGTTCGTTTCCTGAAGAGCCTGCTGAAGTAGTGCAGGGAGTTGAATCCGACCTCCGTGGCGACTTCGTGAACCGAAACCCCCTTTGCCAAAAGCAGCCTGGCGGTTCGCATGCGGCAGTCAATTTGATACTGAATTGGTGAGCGACCTGAATATCTCTTGAAAAGCGATGACAAATAGCTGGCGCTGATATCGGAGAAATCCGCAATTTGCTCCAAGGCCAGCGTGTTTTTGTATTGCTGTTCGATATAGTCTCGCGCTTTGAGAAACTTTTCATGTCCCGGCGGCAGCGATTTTTTTATACCGGGATGTTTCAATGTGGAGAAAATATGCTCCAGAATCTGCATCGCCAGAAATTTCAATCGTAACTGAAACCCCTCCGGCCTGGCTGTGAAAGTTTCGAACAATTCGCCAAACAGGGGTTGGATGCCCGAATGATGCTGTGTGGTGATTTTTGTCGGCCAATGATGGGAAAGAGCATGGTCGAATTGATGATTGGCTTGGCCGAATGGAAGCATATGGAGGAAGAAAATCTTAAAAGGATCGTTCCTGTCTGCCCGTTCCTGCTGGTAAGCCTGCCCAGGCTTGATTGTTACCAGATCGCCGGACTGAAATTCAATCCATCGGCTGTCAATTTTGACGGCACCGGCGCCACCGGCCAGATACCAAAGGTCGTAATCCTTCTGAAGCCGATTAAATGGCCTGGAATTCCATGTGGGCTTGGCATGGTGAAAACCTGCGGAAATAACCAATGGATTGATTGCCCCGTAGAATTCGTCGCTCCATAAACGAACAACTCTTTTCCCCATTATCAGGACTCCTTTTTAAAAGTAATTTTGTGCAACTATAAAATAATATCGGCTAAAGAATAACAGGGCGTTCATGCTTATACTATAATAATAATATCCAATATGTGCCTGCAAGGCGACAACCCAATCAAGAAGGAGATTCCAGAGATGAAAACAATGACTTCGCGTGAAAGACTTTTAGCGGCGATTGACGGCAGGGAAGTGGACAGGATACCGGTCTCTCCGCGAATATGGCGGTACGGGCTGTGGAAAAAGAGTTCTAAAATAGCTCTTGCCAGGGAGTTTGATTTTGATCTGTTTGAATTCGGCGTCGGCGGGCTGTCGACGCCTCTTAACGATCCACTTTGCCAGATAGTCAAGCCCATGCTTCCAGATGTGCGAATTGAGATTCGTACCGACCGAACGGATCAAAAGGTAACGGCGGACCGCACCTTTCATACTCCCGGCGGCGTATTGCATGATGTTATAGTAATACCGGATGCCGGTGGCGAGTACGGCATTGGGCCCAATCCTCTGTGGCTGGAACCGCTGGTCAAAACAGCCGAGGACGTGGAACGGCTGCCATACATTTTACCGGCCCCCGAGTACGTAAAAGATAATTTTGATAGTACGCGTGAACTGGAAAAGCAAATCGGCGATAACGGGCTGGTCGCCTTTCGCTCCGGCACAGGTGTCGATCAGATTGCTGTTGATGCGTTGGGAGTCGCCCAGGCTATGATGGTATCGGTCGAAGCCCCGCAAATGCTCAAACGCCTGCTCGATCTTGTCGACGACTGGTATACGAATATAATGAAGCTGGCACTCGAGGAGGGGCACAAAATAATTTTCGATGCGTGGTTTAATTTCTCTCTCAGTACAGGATGGTCGCCGGATTTCTATCGGGAGGAGATTATCCCGCGGATAAAGAGCCATACCGATCTCGTTCACAGTTATCACGGAAAGATGTTTTTTTATGATGACGGCAAAGTCAGCCAGAATATAGGCGATATTATCGACACGGGCGTCGATATAATTCAGACATTGACTCCTCCGCCGGCGGGGGACCTGGATTTTCGTTGGCTTGCGGAAAACCACGGCGGGCGGACATGCTTTAACGGCGGGGTTGACACGGTCCAACTTCGCTTCGGGACTCCCGAGGAAGTCGACTCGGATGTCAGGGAAGTGATGGAAACTCTCACGCCGACAGGCAAATTTATTCTGGGCACGACCGACTCGATTACCGAAGGTACGCCACTGGAGAACATGCATGCCTTTTTCAACGCGGCACGGAAATACGGAAAAATTGCCGCGCGAAAGTTATAACGGCTGTGAAATTCCGCCGGCTGGGTGGCCTGCGAGTGTTACCTCCACCACGAAATATCGTTTTATTCCGCTGAGATCAATCTCTATCGCGTTGGTTTTGCCGGTGGTTTCCGGTTTGATGACGCGAGGTTCAGCCAGGTCGGGGCTGTAGACTGATATCGCGACAGGCGTTTCGGTGAATTCCATCGCCAGCGAGGCTGCCGCCAATTCTTTGTAGTGTATTCGATCGACAATTTCTTCGTCGTGGGCAATATAGCGTTTCCGCAGCACGGGATGGGCCTCTGTTGCGACTTGTGAAGGCAGCCCGTGGAACAGGATACGCCCGCCGTCGCGGAAACTTCGCAAATACCATTCTTCGGGGCTTCGCGTAACGCGGTAATCCTCATGCGTTTCATTATTTTCGACAATTTCCGCCAGTGCGGGTTGTCGGGTATCGTCTCCCATTCTGTTTGGACACCATAACAGCCTGCCGTCGCCGATCTTTATGTCAACCCATTGGCCATCCTCGATGCGCTGGCCTTTATGAGAAATCATGCACTCGGCGATTTCCGCTTCCGTGTTTGTGTATGGCGGAAACGCGCCATGGCGTTGCGGTTCGTTGATCGTAGCCTCGAGGCCATGCGTTTCGAGCCAGAAGTCTTCCAGAAGCCGCGCCCGTTCGTCGCGCGATCCCAACGGGCCGGTGGCTACTACAATGCCGCCGCCGGTCATGTATTCAAGCAGTTTCTCTCGCTGCTCTTTGCTGAGGCACATGACTGAACTCATCACTAAAATGCCCCAATCTTCGACTGCCGGAATGTCGGTAACGACTTCGAAGTTGAGTTTGCTTTTCATCAGCACATTGCAGGTGTCATGATAATCGCGCACATAATCCTCGTGGATTTGTCCATAATAATCACGAGTGCCGCGGGAGAATAAGACCGCTGTCCGCGTGTCCGCCTTGCCCTGAAACAGATGCGGATACTTTTTTTCCCACGTGAATCCCTCGCCTACAAGCTCGGGGTCGTCCGGTAATTCAGCGGTTTCCGAATTGGGCATACCCAGGCGTCCCTTGAGGGTGCTGAACCAGGTGTCCGAACCGAGGAATTTGTTCAGCGCCCAGATAAAGAATGCCGGCTCGCGGGAAAACCCATAGCCCAGGCCAAAGCAGGGACAATGATTGTCGCGTGCGATACTCAGGTGCAGAAGCTGGCTGGCGATACGTTCATCCCAGGTGCCTTGCAGGCTGGGCGTGGAGCCGCACATTTCGAGCATAACCATATTGCTGTTTTTGATGAAGCCCTGGTAGGTCATTCCACTGGCGGACGCGCCACTACTGTCGCTCGAGGAACAGCACGCCATCAATGGGAAATCCGGCGGCAGTACTTCCTGTACCACGCCCAGGAAATCCGCGCTGGAACGGAAACGCATATCAATCCAATCCTTGAAGGCCTCCGAGTCGCGGTTTCCCCAAAAGCTGAGATCGGTCGTCGGCGGAAGGGCGTGGCCGTATTCGTTCTGAAACCGTTGGCGGCACCACTGGCAGCCGCAAACTCTCCAGCCGTCATAAAAAATGGCGTCGTCGCTCATCAGCCCGCTAACGCCGGTCTCCGCCACCAGCCGCTTCACATAGCTCTGGTACGCCTTTCGGAAATGCGGGTTGTTCATGCAGAACTGCTCCGCGGTGTAAAATTCCAGAAAGCATGGTTCGTCCGTTTCCACGTCGATCATGCGCCAGTCGTTCAGGAGTTGCCCCTCGAAGGTCCAGGTGGCGGCTACGTCCATTGAAGGATAAAACGGGACATGGTGACGGTTTCGCTTCCAGACGGACCAGGCATCGTCGGAATTACGCGGGCGATGCGTCAGTACGGACGAATGATGGTCGAACAGTTGGATGTCCCGCTGGCGCAGTTCGTCGGCGATTACTGCGAACATATCGTGTAATCGTGTCCAGAACGGCAGGTAATCCCAGCGGAAATGCGCCCCGAAGATAACGAAGCAGTTCACGCCGGTCTCGGCTGCTGTATCGGCTCGACGTTTGATTTTTGTTACGAGTTCCTCATCCGGCCATTCCAGATCGGCCCAGGTGATCCACCAACTGGCGGCGCGGTAATGCGTATTGCCCAATTTCATGCTTTGTTTCCTTATGAGGGAACCTTGAAGCTAAAAGTTGTCAATCACTAATCAACTGGCCAACACTATACTGTATTAACGTTATTCCGCAAGTCTTCAAATCCCCACGATGTCGGGTAGCCATGATCGATTCCATTGGCGTGTCCAGCGCGGCGGCCCGGGAAGGCCGCCGCGCTGGAGGTACGCTTCCGGCGGGGTTTTGCTTGCCTTTGGGCGGTTGGGCCGATAATCTCTTTGGCTATGCTTGCGGAATTAATACCACTGGACTTTTTCAAAGGTTTTGCCGCCAATCAGGAGTATATTCTCTGGCTGATAGGCGCCGGGGCTATCGTGCTGCTGGTGGTGGGGGCGGATCGCGCGGTCGAGGCTGCGGCGAAACTTGCCGCGGCTGCGGGCATGAGCAAAGTGATTATCGGCGCGACCGTGGTGAGCCTCGGCACGACGACTCCCGAGGCGTGCGTTTCGGTGATGGCTGCGATACGTGGCGACGCGGGGCTGGCGTTGGGTAACGGGATGGGATCGATCATTTGCGACACCGGCTTGATTTTCGGGCTGTGCTGCTGTCTGAAGCGTCTGCCGCTGGATAAGTTCGTATTGAAACGCCAGGGATGGGTTCAATTCGGTGCGGGGTTGATGCTGGCGGGTGTTATCCTGGCGGCCTGGCTGATTGCCGGGCGGAATTTTGACCAGGCCTACATTCCCCAGTGGGTGGGGCTGGTATTTCTCGGGTTGCTCGTGGGATACATGTGCCTGTCGGTTCACTGGTCGCGGCAGCATTCGCTCCGGGAGCCGAACTCGCAGGAGA
>JAIORC010000110.1 GCA_021108335.1 Phycisphaerae bacterium | reverse complement strand
CTGGACCATGACATATATGACTTCCCAAAATACAGTGGCCTGGATATTGTGAGTGCGAATAACCGGCGCGGCGGTTTTCTGTTGGCGGATCATCTCTGGGAAAAAGGCTGCCGCCGGATAGTTTTTGCCAGTGACTACACAATGCCCGCGACGGTAAGCGAACGAATCGCTGGATATCAAGACGGATTACGTGCCCACGGCGCGGATATTGACAATCGATGGGTTCATCTGTCCGGCACAAGGGATATATCGGAGCAGTACGTTCGTACGCTTGTCGAGCAGCATAAGCCGGATGGCATCATTTGCAAAGCTGACAACGCCGCCGCATTAGTAATGCGACACCTGATAGCAATGGGTGTGCGTGTCGGCAAGGATATTATGCTGGCCGGCTTTGACGACTCGCCCATCACAACATTATTACCAGTACCGCTGACCACAATTCGCCAGCCCATCGAGGGGATGGTCCATTCAGCTCTCCAGATGATGCTTGATCGAATAGCAAAACCGGATCAGCCCGCACGGCAGATACTCGTTGATTGCGATTTGATCGTGCGCGAGTCCACGGGCGTTAAAAGGCCGTAAACTGCGCAGCAGGCGGGCCTGGATTTCTACCAAGCTTTGCCCCGACATGTGGATTTAAACTCGCTGGCGTTTCTTTCCTTTTTACACGATAATGTCATGTCTGGCGATATGCGATGCGAAATGTTCAACATCAGCGAATTTGCCAATCGTGAGTAATGAATAATTTTGAGATTACGAAACAATGGGGAATGCTTATGCGTCTTCATATCACGGATTCAGGAAGAGGAAACCGGATTTCTGCCAGGCGTTGGGGTTCATGGCGATGGCTTATCGTTGGAATTGCCGCAATAACCGTATTCCCCTTGGTAAGTTCGGGCGAAACGAAAAAACTGCCTGAACCACTAAACGTAACAATCAGGAACGTTCGATGGCAAGCCCTGCCGAAGCAAATCAGGGCGGTGTTTGCAGGCCCGGATAAACGGATTTGGCTGCAAAGGCGCGACGGATGGCGACAGGGCGATCTCGATACCGTCAAAGCGGTTTTCAAACGGGAATTCAAGAAGAAGATGCCGCAACTTGTCGGTGCCCATCCGGCATTGTTCGAAACCAACGGCAGGATTTGGGTGATTACAAACGACGGGAAAACTCTTCTCGGATACGATGGGGGCAAATGGATTCAGCGAGAGGTAGGGAAGGGAGGGAGCTTCCAAGGTGTTCCTCCAAATCACGGCCGATCTTTTGGTCAGAGCACAAACCGCCAGGTCGGAAAAATATTGTTTTTCCCTGATAATTTTGGAGTTCACCGTTTCGATGGTTCCAAATGGTCGTACATCCAGGTAGCTAAAATAGCGAAAGCCGTCCCCGGAGGACCACCCCGGTGGAATCCTCCAGCCCCCCTGTTGCTCACCACAAACAATAAAGAAGAAATACTGGTGTGGAAACGTGGCGCAAATCCTTCCCTGCATCTGCTGACAACATCCAAGGCATATCGCCTGGTAACAGAGCCAAAACTCAAGGATGTTCAATCCCTGGGATTTCACGGTACTCGTCTTATTTTTCTGGCCAAGTCGAAGAAATTGGTCTACCCCGCCGTTAAGCGTATTGAATTGTGGATCGAGGGCAAAACGGATATTGACGAAAAAAAGGTGGCTTTACTTATCAGGAATCTGGGGGATGACAACTATAAAATAAGGGAAGAGGCTACAAAACAACTTCACGCCATGGGGCAAAAGGTATGGCCTCGTCTTCGCGAGGCCTTGGTAAAAACCAAAGACCCCGAAGTGGAAATGCGTCTCAAGGATATTCTCGCTGATGTGTCAACTCCTACCGGGATGAGCGGCTCGCCGGTTGGCCGAATGGGGAAGTGGAAAAGCAAAGAAGATTCTACTTTTATTTATCTCACTGAACACGGCTTTACTTTTATCGGGGCAACGCAATGGCTTCGTGGGCAAGTCCACTATGGCCCGGGCATGCTGGTTCTGGGCGCCAAGGGTAAAACCCGTCTACTGGATGGGAATTTTTATCTTCATCATACCTTGGGCAATGAAAAAGATTCGGGGTTTTGCGGGGTTTTGCAAATAGACGAGAATCGTTTTTGGATTTCGGGACTTCCCGGAAAAAAGGCAGCCCGTTTACTCGATCTGAAAAAGAAGACGATTTTTCGGACGTTACCCTATAAAGATTTTGCATTTCTTCAGGCAGTTACGTCCGACGGTACCGTTTTTGTGTCATCTCATTCGCCGGGACATCCCGAATGCGGGACAGTAATGATTTACAAACCATTTGCGCCCGATACAAGAAAGAAACTCTGCGGCAAATATATTCATCTTGTTTCCCCCGAATTTGTTGTCGCTTCGGATCACAGCATTTATGCCTATGTCGAGGACGTGGGGCTGGCTCGTTTTGACGGCAAAGAATGGAAGCAGGTTATATGTTGTCGATTTCTGGGAAACATGACGGGATTGACAGCCGGCGGAAATGGAGTCGTTTTGGCGGTATTTGAAAAAGGCTGCGCGATGATTACACCGCGGAACGTCGAGTTAAGTCGAGACCTGCCGACCCTTATTTCCCGAAATCATAAATTCCTGGCGAAGGCATTCGCGAATCAGTCTCCGGTAGTGCGTTCGAGCGGCAATTTACAACTGCTGGCGGATGCCTCAAAGAATCTCTGGCTTCGCGTGAAGGATAATTTCCGTGTTTTTGACGGCAACAAGTGGATTGATATGGATTCGGATTCGGATAATTTGTCCGGTAATGTCAGGGTTCGGCAGTTGCGATTGGTGGACAATGGGCGACAGATTCTCGCTTTTTGCCATTCGAGAGACAAGAAGACATCCTTTGGATTGCTTTTTCAAATCCGGGACTCAAAGCCGCAAAGCCGGCAAGTTAAACACTTCCCGGCTGATGCCAAACTGCAATGTACTGTTCGGGATAATCGGGGCAGAATCTGGATTGGGACATCAAAGCAAGCTGTCGCCTTGGGTCTTGAAAAAATTGAAGCTCGGGCGGGAGTATCCGGCAGGCCACTGGCAGCAGGTTCCGACGGCTCTATTCTGCTTGTTGACGATATTAAAAATCAAGTTCATATGGTAAAGGGAAGCGACATACGTAGTGGTATCGTCGCGGCAAACCGCCGTAGCATGAAGCCTCTAAAACAGCCGTTGCCTTTGGCGACCATTGACCCCAATGGTGATGTACTGTGCTGGGCGCGGGATGGGTTGCTTCGCCTGGCCCTGGACAAAAAGACCGGCAAACTTGCTGCTGAAGCCGCGGGGACATCGGCTGGAATTCGTGGAGAAGTCCATCGCCTTGCCGTCAGCAAACTCGGATTGCTGGCAATTTTAAGCCGGGCCACCGACCCGGAGGAATGGCGGCTTGACGTCGTTTCGTTAAAACAGGACGCACAGAAAAAAATAGCGCCCCCACGCCCAGAAATATTTAAACAGATCGCCTTCTCTCCAGCCAGCCGGGATTTACCCAATTACCCTATGCGATTTGGGAAAATAGTCAATTTATGTTTTGATTTGGATGGGCAGATCATTTGGATTGATAACAATGCCAAGGTTGCTTTGTGGAAATGGTTATGGTGGGTAAACCGATTCCGCAATATGCAAAGCTCCCTGGGGGGCATTTCTTCCGCTGCGATTTCTTCAAATAGCGCAGCCGCCCTTGCTATTCGTCAAGGACAACTTCTACTTTACGTGTCCGGTAATAAGCCGGCAAAAACATTGAGCAGTGAGGATATTGGCAAACCGATTTCCGTAGTTATATCGGCGAACGGGAAGGTTGGGGCAAATGTAAGCGACAATGGCTACCTTCATGTCTGGGAGTTGCCTTCCGGCAAGTTGCGTTACTCCAAACAGGTACACGATAAAAGCCTCGGAGCATTGGGGATAAGCCCTGGCGGGAAATATGCGATAACCGGAGGTGTTTCGGGGAAGATTGTCCTGTTGGATTTGAATTCGGGCAAGGTACACAAGAAATTAAAAAGCACAGAAGGCCCGATTCGCCACGCTGTCATATCCGATGATGGAAGCCGGTGCGCGTCTTTCCACACGAACGGTGATTTGATTATTTGGAATTTGAAAAAGGGGGGTCGCAAGCAGGTAATTCGTATGAGGTCGCCGGTTACATCATTGGCCATTTCGCCTCAGGGGACGCTGGTGCTGGCTGGTTGCGGTAACGGGCGTATATGTTTATTCCATTCAGGAACCGGCTGCCTGATAAAAACCTGTCATGCGTTTCTTGATTCTATAACGGCGGTCTGTTTTTCGGCGGATGGGAAAAAAATTGCAGCCGGCACAGATATTACCGAACTGGGGTCCGGCCAGGTTGCAATCTGGCAATTGGGCAAAGCCCCACGGAAATTGGTTTGCGTTTCGCCCCGTGCTGCCATAGGGGGAGACAAGGGCGGAGACCTGGCGGCTTTTAACAAGGACGGCACACTGCTTGCTACAGGCGGCGAGATGTTGAGGCGAAGACGTACATGCGGTTCGCTCAGGATATGGAATGCCGACAGTGGTGAGTTTGTCTGCAAATTCAAGGAGCATTCCGCCTCCCATAATGCTTTGGATTGGTCTCCGTCCGGGGTTCTGATTACCTGCGACCTTAGCGGGGTACGTTTCTGGGATTCCCGAACCGGTAGACATATTAAACGCGTTGATCACAAAAGCAACTACGCCAGCACACCGGTTCGCTGTTCTCCCGATGGGCGATGGGCCCTTCTGGCATATTGGAGTCAAGGAGCCTGGCTGTATGATCTGACGGGGCAAAAGCCGCCCCTGTTTATGCGTAACCGCTCAATACATACCCACGCGTTTTTCTCGCGGGATAGTAAATTCGTCATCCTCTGCCAGTGGAAAAGTATCATGGTCTACAAATTGCCGGAGGGGAAGCTGGTTAGAAAAATCAATATAGGGAAAGATTTTTCCCGGGCGGCTACAATCAGCCAAGATCACAAAACTATTTCGTCCTATTGTTCGAGTTCGTCGCGTGTTCATACTTGGGATTTGGCATCCGGTAAGAAAAAGACCGTTGGTTTACCTATCGGGCTGGCGTCGGTCAGCGTAGCGGATTTCTCCAGAGACGGGCGGCTGCTTCTGCTGGGGTCTCAAACGGGGACGGTGTTGGTTTGGGATACCATTCGCAACAGAGAGATTCGTAAATTCAAACCACACATGGGTTGGATTGAGTCCATTCGTCTGTCTCCCGATGGGCGTCGTGTTCTTTCTGCAAGTCGCGATGGAACAGCCCAGATTTGGGATATCTATTCCGATTCCAGACTTTCGGGCAGAATGACAGGGCATCGTGGCGCGATAAGCTCGTTTATTTTACAGCCGGGGAGTAATACCGCGCTTTCCGCCGGCCTCGACGGGACGATTCGTCTCTGGGATATTGTCGGCAACATGGAAATCACCATTCTCGGCAGCCATAAAGGAGGTGCTACTGCCCTGGCTCTGACGCCGGACGGTAAAACCGCGGTTTCTGCCGGCCTCGATGGTTTCGTGCGAATTTGGGATATCTCAAAGTTACAACAACGTAATGCTTTGCGGTCTACCGTGGGTATTTCCGCAATACTTATACGTCCGAACGGCAAGACGGCGATTCTCGGATGTCAGGATGGCGGACTTCGCGTTGTCTCTCTGGATTCCAATGGAACGATTCCCGATCAACCTTTGGCAAAGGCAGGCAATGCTCTCGTTGCTATGGATATATCACCCGATGGCGAAAAACTCGTAACAGCAGACTCCGGTGGACAGGTAAAACTATGGCAGTGGAAAAATAATCAGATTCAGCCGATTTCAGTACTCGAGTCTTCGGCGAAAGCCATTCGCCGTATACGCTTCTTTTCAAAGGGCAACTCTGTCATTTCCGCCGGTAAGGACGGGCTGAGAATCTGGAATGTCAAATCCGGGAAGCAGGAGCGACATTTCGCCTCGAATGTCGGGCCGCTGAATGACGTGCGAATTCTACCTGTCGGTTCATTTGCGATTTCGGCGGGAGACGATGAAAAAATACGCCTCTGGCAGCTAAGCAATGGGAAGCAGATACAGCAGATATGCGGCCACCATGGAGCTGTTACGCAACTGGCGCTGTCTCCAATGGGTGCAACTCTCTTCTCCACGGGAAAAAGCGGCACAATCCGTATATGGAAGCTCAATGATTCTTCGGCCCGGCGTTTCCTGGTCGGCGGGGAAAAAACCATCGCAAGTTTTGGTGCCGATGACAAAATTGTAATGACGACATTTCCCCAGACTGTTCATCTCTACCAGAAAGATACCAAAAAACTCATAAAGCAAATCCAACTGGGGGCGGGTGCGGAAACAGCGTTGCTTACGCCGGATGGCAGGGAAATAATCTGGATCGCTCTAGGCGGGAAGATACTCTGTAAAAACGTTGCGGAAAAGCAAGCGGCGAAAAGCATTAAGATTCCTCTTGCAGCAAAGCAGATTACCCTGGCCGGAGATGGGCGGTTACTCCTGGTTCAATCTTCGGAGGGCGTTTGTCTTTTTGATCGGAAACATAACAGAGCGGTTGATGTTTCCTGTTGCGGCAAGACGCGTCTGGTTGCAATGAGCAGCCGGGGCAATCGAATCGCATGGGTTAACAAGGCCGGCCTCCTCCGTACCCAACCACTTGAAATAGAAAAAAAACTGAACGCTAAACAGGCAGCGAAACCATCAACATCAAAACCGCTGGGGTGTTGCCTTCTTGCTCCCGCCGCCGACGGTACGGCTGGCTCATTCAGCTCGCTGGCTGTTTCGCCGAACGGTTTGCGTATTGCTGCCGGCAGATCCGATGGTTCCATTATTGTCTGGTCTGTCAAAACGGGCAAAGTCCTTCGAGAATTTAAAGTTCATACCGGCAAGGTAACGCGGCTGATATTTCTTCCGGATATGGAAAGAATCGCTTCGGTCGGCAAAGACAAGGCGGTCAGTGTAGTTAATGTTGTAACTGGGAAGAAAATGAATTGGTTTGAAGGGCATTTGGGGCAGATTACTTCGTTGGCCGCCAGTGCCGATGCGGGAACTCTCTTGACGGCATCAAGCGATGGTGCAGTCCGCTTATGGAAAGTGGGATGGCAACTTCGAATGATTCCCGCAAAGACAAGAAGTGTAAGGTGTGTTCGGTTCTCGCCGGACGGCAAACAATTTGGGTTTACTGTCAATGGGTCAGTTTTAGTAATGAATACGGAGACGAATACACGCATGGCTGCTTTGCCGCATCGTGGTGGGGATCTCCTGACTATTGTTTTTGCTCCCGGGGCAAATGAATTAATCTCCGACGGAAAAAAGTCACTTCGGAGGTGGAATTTTAAAACGAAAAAAAGGCTTCAGGACTATGCGGGGCCTTCGGGTTTTACCAACGCATTGGTCGTTTCGTCGGATGGCAAGAAACTCGCGGCGGCAGCGCATAGCAGGCCGAATATTCGGCTTTGGGATATTCAAACCGGAGAATGCCTGGCTGTTTTTGAAACAAGTCGCAAATTTGCTTTTCTTTTTCGAGGCGTTGCATTTTCTCCGGATGGGAAGACACTGGCCTCGGATGATATGTCCCAGGGGGCAGACGGTAAGAAAAAATATATGATCAAACTGTGGAATCTGAAGGATAATTCTGTGGCTGGAACTATTGAAGATGCCCCTGATCTAATTACCCAGTTGTTTTTCTCCCCGGATGGAAAATATCTGGCCGCAGGCGGGATGAGTAGCATTAAAGTCTACGAGTTGAACAAGAAAACAGTTTTGTGGCAACAGGCCAGCCCCGGCTCAATAGGGTTTTCAACTGTAACATTTACTCCTGACGGCAAACAGGTGATATTTGACTACAAGGAGAAATTTCATGTGTGTGACGCATTCACCGGCAAGGTAATTAAAACACTTGAGGGGCAGAGTCGGTATTTTCGTTCAGCCGCGGTTTCGCCGGATGGTCGATATCTCCTGGGTGGGGGTTTGGGTTCCGTCTATCTGTGGTGGCTTGGGAGCAATGCGGCTTCGGCAGATCCACATGCCGCTAAAACACCGAAAAATTGAAACTCCGGCGACCGCTCAAAAATGCCATCGCCGCCGTAATAACAACTAATTGCTTCATCTTCGGTTTTTTCCTTGTGGCAATATTTATCTACGGGCATAGAAGAGACGTGGATTTCAAATTTACGAATATTCTACGGGGTTTTCTTCCTTCTCTTCCTTCGCTTCCTTTTCTTCGGATGTTGAAGTCTGTGGATGCCCTTGAGCATTTTCTTGGCCTGGCCCACGGCGATACCGGCATCGATAGCCTCCTGAAGCAACTTTTTAGCCTTGTCGAAATCCTTATGAAAAAGAGCTCCCGAGGCCCTGCCGTAAATCGTGTCGGGACACTGAACCCGCAGCGGAGTATCTTT
>JAIORC010000246.1 GCA_021108335.1 Phycisphaerae bacterium | reverse complement strand
AAATATGCCGAACGATGATAGTTAGCGGAGCCAGCCTGTTTTACGGTCAGATAGCCATTACTGCCGTAATTGCTGTTCACATAACTACCACCACGAACGAAAGCATCGGCACCTGCTCCGTCGCCGGTTTTAATCGACAGTGCCATCGGATTACGAATCGTCAGTTTCGGCGCAGCCAGCGTGGCGTGCTCTTTGGACGCAAAGCTCATATCCTCATTTACGGAGTTACTCTTGTAAAGAATCAGGGTAACCTTGCCGTTGGTGTCGTTGTTGATGAAATCCATTTTAGTGAACGTCAACGAAGCGGTATTGCCATCGCCACTCCAACTGAGATTGCCCAGCAACGTCGTGTAACTTGAATTTATCCCGGTATTTCCATTGCCGCCCGGTGCGTTGGCAGCCGTGATGCTACCCTCGGCCCACGACTCATTAAGCTTGCCGCTGCCATAGCTGGAGCCATTATTCAGGGCGTAAACCTGGATAGTTGTGGGAATTACCGTCCCGGAAGATCTTTTCACTGTCAGCGTAGCCGAAGCGCCGGCAAAATCCAGATTCGAGATATCAAACCGCAAATATGCCGAACGGGAGTAGTTAGCGTTGCCAACCCGTTTTACGATCATATAACCATTACTGCCGTAATTGTTGTTCGCGTAGGCATCACTACGAACGTACGCGTCGGCACCTGCTCCGTCGCCGGTTGTAATCGACCATTCCTGCGCCGTTGCCGGCAAAACGACTGACAACATTGCCACCATAACCATTGCACATTTCATAGCTTTCATCTTTTCACCCTTTCCAAAAACTCCCTGCTACCAAAAAATATGACCTGACCGCCAGGCCATCACAATGTTCAAATTTTTAAATTGTTAAAAGATTCCAATAAAAAAACCGGCGATCAAGAATTTACTCAAATGCCGGTTAGTCTCAGATTGTATTTTTTCGCTGCCCGTGTGATTCGTGTGGTTCAAAGATGGCTGGCTTTGACAGGCTGGCAATTCGGATGGTGGTTCAGCCGGTGGTTCGGGTGGTGGGAATGAGAATGAATCATCCAGCCACTGTCGCAAATGGTGATGTTTCAGCAAAGCCGACGCCTCGGCACCGTCGTAGCCGGCCAGGCACCTCAGCCGTACCACATGCCTCCATGAGACACCGACAAAACTAATTTTGCCCTTTTCACAACCCATAAAGCCCCTTTAAATCATCTAAAGCAACCAACCATCCCGCGATACACAAACACTCTCAAACAAGAACGGCGTATGAACGTTAATACTGCCTTATATCCAGGCAACCCAAACAAGTAAAGAGAATTTTAAAAAAAAACAGTAGCCTTTCCTCATTGTCCAGATTATGGGGAGAGGCTTAATGGCGGCTTGAGCAGGTTTGCCGACAAGGACCATCTTTTCGACGTACTTATCCATAATGCCCTGCCGAATGCGGTATATAGCAAGGCTTCTCTAAGGGATCGCCGCAGCCGGTATTTGTATGGGCCAACAATGCCTTGTCGTAATCGCGAATCAGCGCAGCTCCGTTGAAAAGATAACACCTGCCCAGATGCAGCAATTGCTGCGTAAAGAAGATAGAATTTTAAACGGCAAAAGCTCGCTGGAGGTACGGCTGTGGTCAAGTGCTATGGGGAAGACATGAATTCCTGGTCCAGAGACACATCCAACGACGCATTTTTTCGTAAGCCCCGTTATAAGCCAACCCAAAACGACATGCTGAAGCTTTCGAGTTCGGTTCCACCTCAGCCGTCCCTCCACAACTGTCCCTGGTGTAGCGAAAAACGGCTGGAGCAGAAAAATCCGACCGTTTCGTTTTTCGCTCAGCCTACCGGGTATCTTCCTTTGGGTTTGTTACCCGGCCCATGAACAGGATGCTGCCGGTGGCGTTGTGACGGATCAGGAACAGGAACGGATGGTCGGCCCTGAATACTTTCGGTTTCGGCGGCACACGCATAGCACATCCCATAATCATCGGCACAGCTGTAGCCGCGGCGGCTTCGGTTCCTTCTTCGTCCACCGCTACAAAGGCCTTGTGAATTACCGCGGAAATGAAGAGCTTCTCCGCCGTCGTCATGCCGGAAAAGTCGGCCTGCCCGTCTTGGAAGGCATCGGTCATGCCCATTGCCTTGAGTACCTCGGCCAGCCTGAATTGGTTTGTGAACTTGTACTTGGGAAACGTAACTTTCACAGTTTCGCCCTTCAACTGTTTCAGCCACTTGGCCAGATTCCCTGCCGTCAGCGTCTTTTCGACCGCTGCCAAGCCATCCACCTTCTTCGGCAGAAGAACGATCATGGATAAATCATGAAGTTTGTACGGCATTTCAATCGCCTGGAGTGTGTCCGTTTCCATATACTCAAGTCGCTCTTGCATGTTCATCAGCGGCACGGTGATTTTTTTCTCTGCCGACAGATGAAATGGTCCGTCCTTCGTCGCCCCCGTCTCGAACTCGTTCGCCCAGTTGCTTTTGAAGTAGATGGCGTTAGTCAGAACCAGCCGGGTATCCGGCGTAAGCGCTCGAGGCGGGATGAGGTCTTTGATCTTGTCCTTTGTCTTTGTAGCGACCCAATCGTTAATCGTCTTGCGAGCCTGGGCCGGCTTGCCGAAATCCACGTTGTTCAAACCGGCATCGTAGTTGGCCTTGACCAGTTGTGTAAACTCCTTCCTGAACGGATATTCCTTCTGGCCCCACAGAGCGTTGGAGATAACAAGCTGGTATACCGGCTTGTCCTTCCAGACTATTTTTGATAGGCCGTGTGCGGTAAAAGTGCCCTTTGGCCCTTCGATTGACTTCGTCGTTTCCCAAACCAGTGTTCGTTCCTTGGCCATGCGAGGCGTGTTGAGCTGCTTGAGCATCGCGGCGAAGGCGGGGTGGAGTTGCTCGTCATCGAAAGGAAGGTGCAGCGTCTTTCTCATTTGCTCTGCCGTTTTGCCGCGGGCACCGGCGTAGGTCATCGCCAGGGCGGTCTGGATGCTGGCCGGCGAGAAGAACATGTTGCCCTTGCTCTTGCCGGCAAGCTGGGCGTACATATCTATCGCGAAATCATTGCCGCTCTTGGCCACCGCGGCTATATGCTTCCTACTCGCTTTGCCCTTTTCTGCAGCGTGCAGGAATTGCCCTGGAACAGTTGCAACAATCGAAAATACCATTACCGTCGTGAGAATGATTTTCGTCTTCATTTTCGTGGGACTCCTTTTTTCTCGATCTTCTAACAGGTACGGCACACCGCCACCCTGCAATCACTTAGACACACTCAACTTGATGTTAGTTCCCCACGCACACGAAAAAAAGTATAAAAAAATACACCCGGCGGCTAAACACGCCGAACCGAACCGAACTTGACACCTCGGACATTCCGGGGTAGATAACGGTGATGGTATACACAACTGGGTGCTACGGTTTTGCCCCGCCCAACGCCACAATTTTGCTCCGCCTTTTACACCACGATACAATTACACAAATCGTATCGCAAAGCGACTGAGCGGTAATTTTATAATAATAAATCAGTGAGAACTTGATGGTTTTTTCTCAGCTCAAAAATAGGAAAAGAGCACGTATTTGCGATTATCGAACGTTTGTTACAGCTTTGCCGCTACCGGTAGGCAAAACATCCTTCGAAGAAGAGTGCACCTTTCCAAGCTTTTTCGCTCCGCATGAATCCCTCACAATCAATCGCGGTTCAAGGACAATCTGTTGGGTTTCGGAGACTTTGCCCTCTATTTTGTCGATGAGTATTTCCATTGCCTTACGGCCAATCTCGTAAAAAGGCTGGGCGACAGTAGTAAGCGGAACCTCCAAAAGGGACGAGAATTTCAGATTATCAAACCCGACCACCGCTATATCATCAGGTACCTTCAGCCCCGCGTCGCGAATAGCACGCATGGCGTTGAGCGCGAAAGTATCGTTTGCAGCAAATATGGCGGTAGGGGGGGGATCGGCAGCCAGAATTTTTTTTGTTTCATCATACCCGCCACTGTCCGGCTCCAGACCCTTTGAAGATAAGGCCTTTTTGTCGGGGGCAACTATGATATCCTCGAATATGACGAGGCCGTATTTACTCAATGTCTTTTTGTAACCATCCAGTCGATCACATGCTGCCGTAGTATCTACGCCACCGATAAAACCGATTCTTTGATGTCCCAATTCTATGAGATGGGAGACTGCCTGGTACGCACCTTGCAAGTTATTGGTGACAACGTAGTCGGTTTCAACATCACGAAAAAATCTGTCTATGAGGACAAACGGATGTTTTCGTCGTTTCAGTTCGAAGATATGGTCAACATTTGAGGTTCCCCAGTTAGGAAAAATGATTGCACCGACGCTGTTTCGTTGGATTAATGAGTCTAAATTGTAGTTTTCTTTATCTATGCGGCGAGAACAACTGTTGACTATCACCTCATATCCGCATTTATTCGCGGCTTCGTCCAGGCCGGCAAAAATTGCCGAGGTGGCGAGGTCTTCTATATCGGGAACAATGACAGCAATCTGACTGCTCTTTTCGATGGTATACGCCGAATTGGGGAGTGATTTGGTTATAAATGTTCCCTTCCCGGAAATCCTATACAGTACCTTCTCTCTAGCTAATTCGGAAAGGGCGCGGCGGACGGTAATGCGACTGACATTGTATTTTTTACACAGCTCCATTTCCGGCTGCAGGCAGTCTCCTTCTTTGAGATTCTTTTGCTGAATTTCTTTCAGGATCAGCTTCTTAACTCCGGCATACAAAGGCCTGGTAAGATCGTCGTTTTCAGTTTTGCACATTTCATTGCCCCAATAGTCCATCTGAAATCAGATTTGTTATCTCCGTCTATAACATTTGAGCGACAAAAAGTCAATGGTTTTCAGGGTTCTTACCCAGACTTTCCCAAAAGCAGGGGAATTCCCATATTTAAGCACAGATTTTGATTGACAATCTGGCAGCAGTTCGCAATAGTACGAACGTTATAATAGTATAACAATATAATTTCACCTTTTACGGATGGGCAAAAAACACATGCTTTCTTCAGCAATTATTTTTGAAGATTTACCGGAGCACGACACTTGCTGGTCGCTTATCACCGGTGTAGACGGTTGTCTGTACATAGGCGTTTGCGGGGAGATGACCGGTGGGCTGAGTGCGTACGTCGCCCGATACGATCCCAGCAACGAGCGTATCGATTATCTTTTCGAGATTGCCAAGGAGTTGGGGGTTCCAACCCATAATGGACAGGCGGCTCACGCCAAGGTCCACTACAGCCTGCTTCAGGACAACGAAGGGATTATCTATGCGGCAACTCATTGTACGGGAGCGCCGTTGGGTGATATGATTTGGCGGCCTTGGAATTGCTGGACACATCCGGTCAAGAACTTCAGTGGTTCCGGGCTGGTTGCATATGATGTTTCGAAGAGTAAAACACTTTCCGCCGAGATATTTCTTCCCCGGGAAGGTTCGAGATGCATGGCGCTTGCGCCGGAGAGAAAGAACATATATGGTATTTCATATCCCCGGAATCATTTTTTTATTTTCGATATCGAGCGACATCAGTTGAAGGATTTAGGGCGAATTGGCAGCATCAATTCTCAATGTATTTTTACGGATCATAAGGAAAATGCCTACACCACCGGCGATTATGGCGAGTTGATCATGTGCAAAGCCGAAGAGGAAGAACTTGTCGACACAGGCATTCGGATTCCGCATGTAAACTTTCGAGACGGTTTTCACAACGTGTTATACGATGTAACGCCATGCCCGGACGGCGAAAGTGTATTTGGGGTAACATGGACGTTTGGCGAACGACTTTTTCGCTACGACTTTGTGCGTAACAAATTATACGATTACGGTAAAGCTTATGGCCCGGAAGAAAACCGATGGGACCACATTATTAACACGCATGTCGGCGGGCTGGTTTTCGGCCCGGATAATCATCTCTATTTTACCGCCAACCTTCTCGAGGGGGCACAATCCATACCCCATCTGATAAGGATGAATCCTGATAGCGGTAAAAGAGAAGTCGTTGGTCAATTTTACCATGAAGGTATCCCGGCGGATCATATTGCAAGGGCTACCGCGGACGGCGACGGTAATCTGTACTTTGCCGAGGTGGGTAACTGTCCCACAAAACTGTTTAAGTATGAGTGTTCGACGGCTTGCCCTTCACAAAATTCTTTGCCGCCCAGGAGGCTATGGGGATAGTATGATAGAAGATCTCAAAAACAAACAATGGCCGACTTCTCCTCTGAAAGCAGATGATCTGGACGGTGAAAGTGTCGTCGATTTTCTGAAAAGCAGGGCGAAGTATGAAAAGAGCGCTTTTGTGGACGAGGGGCATGTGGAAGTCCGTGTGCTTGGGCCAAGCGCATTTGCTTCTCCCATACCTCCGGACGAATGTGCGATCAGTAGTCTGGTTTGCTATAGCAGCGGCAAGATATACGGTGGAACTTCGGGCAAGAACGCCCATTTGTTCTTCTACGACCCTTCGCCGGATGCAGATACAGTGGTCGATATCGGGATAGTTACTCAGAATGCCGCCATAACGTCATTGGTAGCCGAGAAACAAGGTCGTATCTATGGGTCCACCGACGGTAAGGACGCCGATGGAGTATTGTTTTGTTATGAGCCATGCGAAGTACTCATGGAGAAAATGGATTTTGATGAAAAGGGTGTGCGGGAAATTTTCGATACGCCCGTTGAAGACCAGGTGTTCCACAGCATTGTCGACCCATGCCACTCGAAAGGTGAAATTAAGATATTGACGGTTCCCGTTCCTGGTGAAGGCATCAGCAGCCTTGTTTTGGACGATACCAGGAATATCATCTGCGGCTTGACCTCGAAAAGCGGTACGTTTTTTGCCTATGACACTGTGGAGAACAAGGTCTGTTATAGCAGCCGGGTTAAAAATATGGGGTTACATTCCCAACGTCTTGTGATGGACGGACAAGGCTATGTGTATGGCGCTGGCGAGTGGGGGCAGATATTCCGGTATGACAACGACAAGCAAAACATGGAGAAATTGGATATCTATGCGTCCTCGTTGAAGGGGCGCGAGATATACAATCAGGTACAGGCGTGGGCTTACGATGACATCACAGGGTTGATTTATGGTGGTACCGTCGATGGCATAGTATTTATTTTTGATCCTGCCACATGTGATATGACCTGTCTGGGCAAGCCGTTGGATCAGGCAGGCATCTGTACGCTTACTGTCGCGAACGACGGAAATATTTACGGTATCGGGGGCGATACGGGGTGTAGTCATCTTTTTGTTTACGATATCACTACTCGGGAGCTGCGTGACCTTGGTTGCCTGCTGGCGCGAGTGGAAAGACCATGGTACGGCTATGAGTTCGCGTCTTCCGTAACCGGTAAGGACGGAAGAATCTATTTCGGAGAATCCGACAGAATCAGTCACCTGTTTATGTATTTTCCTCCCGTGAGACGTATGAGTTTCGGTGAGCCGCGTTGTTCACCGTAATCACCGGTTACCTTATTGGGGTATCTCAACTCCGAACCATGCCGGTTGCGATGGAAGGAAATGTTGAGTATATTGCAAATCGCAATCGCAAGGGCTGGATGAACGAGAAGAAGGACTGTTATGACGCGTTTTCTGATTTATCTGTTTCCGGCCGTTGCCGATGTCGTGATCGCCTCGGCATTATTCGTCTGCAGCAATCGCCTTGCCGACGCCGGTAAGAGTAAGACGGAAGTGGCGGCGGTGTTTACTGCGTGGGCTGTAGTGTATATCATCACCAACCAGATTCTCGGTCGGTTTGTTACTTCGCGAAATGCCGCCAGGATGTTGATTACCGCGAATTTGTTGTTCGCGGCGACGGCTGGGGCGTTCGTCCTTTTTCCGCAGATATTGGCGATATACGGTGTAATGGCTGTTCTTGCCGTGGCGACGGCATTATTCTTCCTGCCGTTCCAACTGTTCATGAAAGCCGTCGAGCCTGACCAACACCAGGGGGTGGTACGTTCGACGGCATTGTACACTTTCTCGTGGAGCTTGGGTTTCGCTTGTGGCCCTTTTGTCGCCGGTTTCATTTACCAATGGATGGGCTGGCAGTGGTGCTTCGCTTTCAACGCTCTGTTGAGTGTTCTCATAGCCGGCGGAATATTTTTACTGAAACACCATGCCAGGCATCACCATGATGAAGCGGCTTCGCCGGAGCAGCTGCCGGCTGGAGAAACTGACCGAAACAATGCTTCCGTCAACTATCATGATTTCCCGGACCTGGCCTGGCTGGGTTGGGTCGGAGCAGGTGTCGGCTGTATGGGTATTTACGTTATCATAGCCCTGCTTCCGTCGTTGGGTGTGGCGTTCAAAATGCCCAAGTCGGAAGTCGGTTTGATTATCGCCACGTTATACGTCGTGCAGGCATTGATGGGGTTGTTTTTTCTTCGCAGCCGAACGTGGATGTTTCGGGCAAGGCCGGTCGTCGGATTTGCCGTGTTCGGACTGGTGAGCATGGCTGTTTTTTGCGTTTCGCTGTTGCCCGCCATTGACGGAATTCATTTCTTCGCGATTTCGCTTCGCACGCTTTGTATGTACGCCGCCGCTGTATGTTACGGTGTGTTTTCCGGTGCATTTTTCTTCTGCCTGGTGTTCCACTCACTGGTCCACCCGGAACGCAGCGCCAAGTACATAGCCGTCAACGAAACCGTCGTCGGAATATGCTGTGCTGCAGGGCCGCTCATGGCTGGGATGTTGGCGGAT
>JAIORC010000294.1 GCA_021108335.1 Phycisphaerae bacterium | reverse complement strand
CAACATCAAAAATCTCATCAATTTTGCCATTTTCCTACTCCTTCCTGAAGAATCCAACACTTTCTCAATATCCCACCCGGCCACAGGTCGGCCGGATCGAATTCACAGTAAGCTCATGCCCACCAATTGGGCGATTTGACACTGTATTAACAGTACTTTTCGCAGTTAGTCCCATTGTGTATTCTCTTGACAACCACACTTCATACGCCTGACTTCATGCGTATGAACTACCAGCAATATACCACATTTCCCAAGTTCGTCAAGGAATATTTCTTCAACCGGAGGGATTTTTTCAGTCATCAGATAGCGGACGCGTAGGGAATGATTCGGCTATGTAGGGGCACGCGTCATTGCAAAACAGGCAGGAGAAGTGTGCCGGGCAGACTGCTGCCCACCCGGCACATAAACGAAAAAGCTAACTAACTGCTGATGACTTACAATCTATGCACGTTTCTGTCGCCTACGCCGCAGAGCAAACGGCAGACCAATCAGCAATAGCGTCATCGTCGCCGGCTCGGGAACAATGTCGTAAATCACCACATCGTTTCCGCCGGAGCTGGCACTGGTGGCGTAATCACCGGCGTAGCCGATCTTGCCCGTATAGGTAACGCCGCCAAAATCGCCGAGTGTTACTCCGTCGCCCTCGGCCAAACCGTTGAACGTACCGCTGACGGCGCTGGCGCCTTGGTTGTCGATCAACGTTATGAAGGCCAGGCTGCCCAGGGCCTCGCTGACCGAAAACTCCAGCGTGCCGCCGCCCAAGGTTACATCACCCGTCCCGTCGATGCCGACCTGGATTCTCGAAACGCCGCCGGAATCGACATCGTAGCTCAGCGTGGAAGTACTTGAAGCGGTCAAATCACCCTTGAAGCCGATTGTCGCATCGTCGCCGATGACCTTGAACTTACAACCGAAAGCAACTCGCAAGCCCGTATCTGCGTTCTGATAGGTCGTGGAAATTGTTCCGCCGCTGACCTCGAGGCTGCTGCCGGCGGGATTGCTACCGTTGTCGTAGCCTACAGCGATGCCGGTCGCACTGCGAACGTGAAGCGTGCCGCCCTTCAATTCGTACTTTCCGGAGCAAGTACCGCCGCTGCTGCCCGCACCGTGGCCAATCCGCAGATAACCGCCGGTATCAACCGTACCACCGTTCTGGATAAGCGTACCGTTGCCGCCGGCAAAAGTACCCACACTAATACCGTCATAGGTACCACTATCAGTAACAGTCAAGCTGCCACCGCTATTAATCGTCAGTGTGCCGGTACCCTCCCTGCCGAGATAAACCTTATTGGTACATGTTACAGAACCGTTGATTATAACCGTTCCCACGCCACCGGCTAGATTACCCACGACAAACTCGTCGCCGCCTTCTACGATTCCACCGGCATCGACGTTTAGCGTGCCGGTACCCGCGCTGCCGATATAAATATCGTCGACGGCCTTTGCCTTGCCGCCATTTCTAATCGTGAGTGTGCCTGTACAGACAAGCGGTGGGGTCAACCCCAAATTAGTGTGTCTGCCGACAATAATCCTGTCAAAGTACACATCACCATTGTTTCGGATATCCAGCGAACCAACCCTGGTACCGGTCTGGTCGGTATTATTAGACGCCGAACCGATATGAAGCTCCCAGCTGGTATGGTCCGTTTCGTCGCCCTCAAGATAGACATGCCCCACAAGCTGCCCGTCACCAGTCTGTGTGTACTGGGCTCCGATCCAGTAATCTCGCGCGCCACCGATGGTAACCCACTCGCTGGGCAAGCCCTGCCAGTCCCCCGGGTTGGCAGGGTCGTCGCTGCCTTCCCAATAAACACCCGCCAGCGCCGGAACTGCCAGTAAGCTGAGCACGGCGAGCAACATCAAAAATCTCATTAATTTCGCCATTTTTCTTCTCCTTTTTTGTGTGCAATTCAACATTTCCCCGACATATGCCCGGCCTCCCACAGGCCAGACGAATTTGTCGCGTTTCCAATCGAGCGATCTTGCCTTGTTTCTCCTTTCTTCTTATTTTGCAGAGCAATTTTCTTTATCTTACTGTTATTCTGTTTTTTTATTTCCGGCTGCTATTTACAGTCGCCTCCCTCTCAATTTGTAAAAATCGTCAGTCGCAAATGGTCAGTCGTAAATCTTTTCTCACCGGCCCGCTTGACTGCCGGAGTATAAGTTCGCTGGGAATTACGACTTCTTTGGGTTCTTTATTTTTATTGTCGATTCCGTCCATGAGCAGATCGAATGTCGCTTGCGTCAATTTTCTCACGGGCGTGTCTATGGTCGATAATGGTGGATGGGTATAAAGCGTTGCCGGATCATTACCAAAACTCACAATGGAGATATCTTCCGGAACCCTGATACCCATGCGTGTAAACGTATCAAGAATAGGCATGGCAAGGTCGTCGGAAACGCATATAATCGCGGTGCAATCCGGGTGGTTTTTCACAAATTCTTTTGTAGCCGACACTATTCGATTATCGTCGCGAACTCTCCGCCCATCTTCATTCGTATGGCGGTAAGTGGGAAAATGGTAAAGCTTTTCCTTCGCACCGCCAAGGCTGTGACTTTCAATGCCTTCATTAAATCCCGCAAAACGCAAGTCGGCTTCCCATCCCTTCCATTTCGCCCCGATCATATAAATCTGTCGATGGCCAAGTTCGTAAAGATGGTCCACCGCCTGTTTCACGCCAAAGGATGAACCTTGGTATACCTGCCTGCATGCAAAAGGCATTGGTGTACCAAGCGAAAACAGCACTGTTGGAACGGAAAAACTCAACTCGGCCTGCAATTGCGAGGGAGGTATCGAAGGAAATGCCCCGGAAATAATCAGCCCGTCAACGCCTCTTCCGATAAGCTTATGGGCTCGTTTGACGGTTAAGTCAAACTCAGCCCTGGTATGGACGGAATGCACTTCATATCCCGCCTCCTCAGCAAAGTCATCCATTTTCGTTAGCATTGCCGCGGTAATTTCAAGGAAGGAAGATGCCGTCAAGAAACCGATCGTATGGGTTTTACCCTTGGCTAATGCCCTGGCCAGCAGATTAGGCCTGTAATTCATCTCTTTGACTGCCTGCAAAATCCGCTGACGGGTAGCCACGGAAACCTTGATAGGCGTCGGCTTGTTGCTTAGCACCACAGAGACAAGCGACTGATCAACGCCTACCCGCTCCGCAATGTCCATTTGCGTTACAGCCATAATAATACTCCAATCGAATGAGCAATAGTCTTGAATGAGCGACTTGACACCGTATTTACAGTACTTTCCACTGCCGATTTCCTGTGCATACAGCGGGCAATCACAGGTCATACGACTGAGCACATACGTATGACCTAATAAATAATATATCACAATTTCGCTGTTAATCAAGAATGATTTTCTCAAACTAACGGGATTTTTTTCAGGCTCTTCCTCATTTTTGAATGACTGAGACTTGTAAAAGATGCCTGGCGAAATTTAGAGGAATAAGCAGGAGATTGCAGACAACAATGTCAAAAAATCCTTTTTCAGACAAAGCCTGGTACTGCTTACTTACCGGGGGCGAGTTTGCCTTCGCGGATGAGTTGCTTGCGGCGTTCGAGGAAGGTTTTGGCCCGTTGGGCGGGTGTCATATTCAGCAGTTCCCGCCGCTGGTCGGGGCTGAAGCTCTCGACGACCACTTTCAGCCAGTATGCCTGGCCTTGGGTGGCGGTGGCGGCGTCTTGATTTTCCTGGTATTTCGCCAGGGCCTGGGACTGCTGCTCGGGAGTCATTTTGAGGAAGGCCAGGGCTTTCTGCCGGGCACGGCCTCGCTGGGCCGGGTCGAGCGCATCCCACTTCGCACGGCTGGGCTTGAGCGGATCGACTATCGAACCGCCGCGGCGACTTTCGCTGTCGGCTATGGGCATTTCGGTGAACACATCCAGCCCGCCGGCGACGAACTCGTCCGGGACGGGCGAGGGGCCAGCCGGGGTGGAATAACCGTGAATCACCAGGATAGCGAGAATAATCGCCGCTGCTGCTGCCGACAGAGGCGCCATCCAGCGGGCGATGCGGACTACGGTGGAGCGGGGCCTGGCACGGCCGAGAATCGAGGCGACCAGTGCGTCGCGGTCTGCCGGGGCTGGGGCGTCCCAGGCGTCCAGCAGGCTGTCCGTCTCCAGCAGTTGCTCATGCGCTTCCGTCCAGGCGGGGTCGGACTGCAGCTTCCGGGCGACAGTCTCGGCCTGGGCGTCGTCCAGTTCGCCGTCCATCCAGGCGGTCAGGGCTTCGTAATCGTCTTGTGTCAATTTGCTTGTCATCATTCTAAGGAACACTCATAACCAGCGGGTGTTTCGGTTTGTATAAATTTTTTTACCAAAAAATCTCGCGGGGTGGGCCGCCGGCTTATCCGTGTTTAATGTATTGTCTCAATCGGCTTTGAAGGTTTTGCCTGGCCCGGCTGAGCAGGCTCTTGACCGCCATCGTAGTCGTGTCCAGCACATCGGCGATTTCCTCGTAATTCTTGCCTTCGTACTTGTTGAGAATAATCGCTGCCTGCTGGTTTTTCGGTAGTTCGGCAATAGCAGCGGCGACCTTGTCTCGTAGTTCTTCTTTGGCGAGGCGCTGCGATGGAGCCGGGATTTTCGGGTCAGGCAGTAGCTGCCGGTTGTCTTCGTCGCCGAAAGAGTCCAGCGAGACGGCGCGTTTTTTCTTGCGGGAGCGCATAACGTTGAAGCAGAGGTTCGCCACGATTCGATACAGCCACGTGCTGAATTTGGCGGTGGGTTGATATTTCGGGGCGCTACGGAAAATCCGCAGGAACACTTCCTGGGTGATATCTTCGACCTGGGACGGCTCCCGCAGGAATCGGTAGACCAGTGCATGGACGGTGCTGACATTCTGCTGGACGAGTTGCTCGAAGGCCTGCCGGTCGCCGGCCTGGAACTGGAGCATCAGTTGGACATTCGAGTCTTCGGCGACCGTGACGGGCGGCTTGGGCGGTATCTCCGGTTGCCGCGCGGGTTGTTCGGTTGCCTGAGTGATAATTCAGCTTTCGTCAGTTTTTTGCGTAATATTGCCCATTCGCAATTGTCCGCAGGCGGCGTTAGTTTCAGCACCTCGACTTTTGCGGATATTGACGTTCAATCCGTTCCGCCGCAGCCTGGCGGCGAAGGTATCGACCTGCTGTTCAGTCGGCCTGTCGAACGGCAGGGTCGATACTGGATTGTAGCGAATCAGGTTGACATTGCAACGCAGTCGCCCGGCCTGGGCAGCCAGTTGCTCGGCACAGTCGATTGAATCATTCACACCGGCCAATAGGGTATATTCGAGGGTAACTTCCCGGTTTCGGCTTCGGAAGAATTTTTCGGCAGCCGTCATTATGTCATCAATCGAATATTTCGCCGCGTGAGGCATGAGTTGCGTCCGCAGTTTGTCATTCGGGGCGTGCAGCGAAATCGCCAGCGTCAGCGGGATATCCTCCCCAGCCAGCCGCAGAATCGCCTTTGGAATTCCGATTGTGGATACTGTAATCCGCCGCGCGCTCAACCCGCCCTTGTCCGGGTCGATCAGCGACCGGACGGCTGATACGGTGGCGTCGTAATTGGCCAGCGGTTCGCCCATGCCCATGAACACCACATTTGTGATGTGTTTGCCCGTGGCGGCCTGGAGTTGCAGCACCTGCTCGATAATTTCCCCGGCTGTGAGATTCCGCCCAAGCCCAGCCATGCCGGATGCGCAAAACTTGCAGCCCATCGCGCAGCCGACCTGCGTGCTAAGGCAAGCGGTTACCCGCTTCGGCGAGGGAATGTAGACCGTTTCGATTTGCTGGGCGTCCGGCCATTCCAGCAGCAGCTTGACCACGCCGTCCAGCGACTTGGACTTCTCGGCTATCCTGCCGGAAAATACCGTGAATTCCTCCGCCAGCCGTTGCCGCAGGGCCAGCGACAGGTTCGTCATATCCTCGAATTTCGTCGCGCCCTTCCGCCATATCCATTCGCGAATCTGCGTCGTGCGGAATTTCTTCTCGCCGAGATCGAGCATCGCCTCGGCAAGTTGCCCAGCCGTCATGTCGAGAATATGCGTGGTCATTGTTGATTTTCCCGTCGGCCGGCCAGCAGGGCTTTGCATTCGTCGCCGGCAAGAAAGGCCTCGAAAGATTCCACCGTGTCGAAAATTTTATGGCTGTACAGGCGAACCACCCAATTGGCAGCCATCGGAGTTATCGTCAGCACGATCGCGCCGCTGCGGTAGGCTTCGTATATTTCGATGGCTGTGCCCATCGAGGCACTCGGCAGATACGCGACGACCAGGTCGGCCTGCTTGGCGCGATCCACGCCGTCGTCAAACGTCCAGCGGATTTTCGGCCCGTCGTAGGTAATGCTGTTCTGGTGGGCGGTGTAGTGGCAGTAGACGTCCGCTCCGGGCAGTTGGCGGTCGATCACAGCCTTGATCGGCGACCGCCAGTCCTGCGGATGGATTTCCTCGGCAGCGATCGATCCCTGGATAATGCCGGCAAGAAAAATGTTCATCGTAATGCCCTTCGTTTTAACGGGTTTGTATGCTACTTGCCGCGTTTGGCTTCTTTGCGTCCGCTCCACAGCCAGTGCAGCATAATCATCGCTACGCCGACAACCAGCCATGCGTCGGCGACGTTGAATATATACGAATAGCCCAGCTCGCTGCAATTGATGAAGTCTCGGACTTGGTGGCAAATCGGCGCCATGTGCGGCAGCGGGACGCAACTGAACAGCCGGTCGTACAAATTGCCGATCGCCCCGCCGAGAATCAACGCCAACGCGACGTGCAGCCAGTACCCACGGCGGGGGCTGGTCGCGAAAAATACACATACCGCCACGATCATCAACACGGTAATGATGTTGACGACGCCGTCCGGGATTGCGTCGATACCGAAAACCACGCCGGGGTTCGTCAAAAGCGTAAAAGTCAGCCCATAGCAGACACGCTCCTGGATTTTCAGTTGTCGCAGGATCTTGCGGGTAACGCCGGGGTCTTGCTTCCACTGGTTATCCACTCGCCAGTGTGCGAATTCGGGTGCGCCGGCCAGGACGTCGAGATTCTGTTCGATGGCCGGGTTGTCGAGCAGACGCTGGAATACCGCGTGTTTGCTCCACAGGTCGGCGGTGGCGGCGAATGCGGCGATCAGGACGAACAGCACAACCGCCACGCCATGATAGCAGGCCCACCTTTCCCGTCGAGGGGGCTGCGAAGTAACCTCGGGCTGCGACGTCTGCTTCTTCAAGGGACTCTAGTCCCCAAAACTTTCTTCACCTGGGCGAACCAGGCCTTGTTCGATCATCTTCTTGTACTCGATGCCGTATTTGCACCACGGGCGGGCCGTCAGGCGGGCCTTGCCGATAGGCTTGCCGGTGCCCAGGCAAACGCCATACGTTCCGCCGTCGATACGCCCGATCGCGTTGTCGATTTCCAACAGTAATACCCGCTCGCTCTCCAGCAGGCCCAGCGTGAATTCCTGCTCGAAGTTGTCCGAACCGATATCGGCTGGGTGCGTCGGCGCGTTGGACAAGTCGCCGGAACTTTCCTGGAGGTTCCGACCCAACGAGCCGGATTCCATGCCATTCATATCGCCAATCAGCGAACGACGTTTATCCATAAGTACCGCACGGAACTTCTTGAGCTCCTTCTTGCTGAGCGGGGATTTGATTTTGATTTTCTTTTTCGCAGGCGCGAGGGCAGCAACGGGATTTGCGACTTTAACGGCAGTGCGTTTGACGACCTTCTTTACCGCCTTCTTCGCGACTTTCTTCACAGCCTTCTTTGCAGTCTTCTTTACTGCCTTCTTCGCAACCTTCTTGACAGCTTTCTTCGCAACCTTCTTGACAGTCTTCTTGACTGCCTTTTTTGCGACCGCCTTCTTGGCAACTTTCGCCTTGACTGCCTTTTTTGCGACTGTTTTCTTCTTTACGGTTTTTTTCTTCGCCACGTTTGAGTCCTTAGTTTTGATGTTGAGGGAGACCTGCTCCCCGACTGCTCACCAATTCACACAACACCTCAGCAAATCTTAAGAATCGAGGAAGTATAAAAACATGCCCCGCCCCTGTCAAGAACTACCTTCACGACAATCTGTCAGAGCGGGCAAACATCGTGGCTGTCGCTTCGCTCTCATCACGGCACCGGGCTGCGAGAAGTTCGTAACTCCCGTCACTGAAAGAATTTGCCACTGCCAGAAGTGGCGGGTGGCATGGCGACACCAAAGGGGTCGCAATGAGGAATGGCCCAGAAAAGAATGTTGGGTGGCATGGCGACACCGCAGGGGTCGCCATGACGAATGGCGTAGAAATTGTGAATCGATCTTTCATGGCTATCCCGCAAAAAACGCGGGATTTCCATGCCACCCGATACCGTGGGAATTTGCAGAAATGGTTTGGGTGGCATGGCTTGCTTGCAAGCCATGTGTTTTTCCGATCCCTGCGTGGTGGCCTTCCCAGGCCACCACGACATGGCTTGCTTGCAAGCCATGCCACCCTTGAATTTTAGACAGCTTTACTTTTCTATGATTTCGTCGGCGATTTGTTTTACCTTGGCTACGAGCGATTCGGCGGCGTCGGCGGTGGGCGCTTCGGCGAATATTCGCATGATGGGTTCAGTATTGGAAGCTCGAACGGAGACCCAACTGTCAGCCAGGTCGATCCGCAAGCCGTCCGAGTCGTCGAAGCGGGCCTCCGGCTGGGCGGCGAAAAGCTCGCGTGTTCTGGCGGCGACTTTCTCCGCGGCGTCGGCGGGACAGGGCATTTTGGTCTTCAGCAGGTGAT
>JAIORC010000273.1 GCA_021108335.1 Phycisphaerae bacterium | reverse complement strand
TTCTGATTGGTGGCGACGGCAACGATAAACTCTATGGCGGGTTCGGCAATGATGTCATCTACGGCGGTTCCGGTAACGACAGATTGTATGCCGGGTTCGGGGACGACACACTGGTCGGCGGTGATGGCAATGACAAATTGTATTTGAGCGGTTGGCGGAAAGCGCCAATACCGAATGTTAGTGGGCAATCTGAGGTAGACGAGGGTTCGCCGTTTACGTTGAATCTTTCCGTAGAGACGCATCGACACCAGACAATTGATCACTGGCTGATTGACTGGGGTGACGGAACGATTGAGACAATAGCCAGCGATGCCACTGAGGCAACGCATATTTATGGTGATAATGGAACGTACGTTATTGCAGCAGCCATTGTTGCCAATGGCGATTCCATAGTTGATCTTTTTAATCTTACGGTCAATGACGTGGCACCTGCACTGATAGTTACAGGCCCGGCGGAGGTTGATGAGGGGGCGGATTACACATTAAATCTCGCGGCTGCCGATCCTGGTGAGGATACGATTGATCACTGGACGATTGATTGGGGCGACGGAACAATTGATACGATTGCCGGCGACGCGACCGAAGCTACGCATATCTATGCCGATGGCCCTGCTACGGTTACGATTATCGCCTCGGCGACGGATGAAGACGGCACGTTTGCGGCTGCTCCGCTTGAAGTTACGGTCAATAATGTTGCTCCGGCATTGACAGTTACAGGCCCGGCGGAAGTTGATGAAGGATCGGATTACACATTAAATCTCGCGGCTGCCGATCCTGGTGAGGATACGATTGATCACTGGACGATTGATTGGGGCGACGGAACAATTGATACGATTGCCGGCGACGCGACCGAAGCTACGCATATCTATGCCGATGGCCCTGCTACGGTTACGATTATCGCCTCGGCGACGGATGAAGACGGCACGTTTGCGGCTGCTCCGCTTGAAGTTACGGTCAATAATGTTGCTCCGGCATTGACAGTTACAGGCCCGGCGGAAGTTGATGAGGGGGCGGATTACACATTAAATCTCGCGGCTGCCGATCCTGGTGAGGATACGATTGATCACTGGACGATTGATTGGGGCGACGGAACAATTGATACGATTGCCGGCGACGCGACCGAAGCTACGCATATCTATGCCGATGGCCCTGCAACAGTTACAATTATCGCTTCGGCGACGGATGAAGACGGTACGTATGCTGCCGATCCGCTTGATGTTACGGTTAATAATGTTGCTCCGGCATTGACAGTTACAGGCCCGGCGGAAGTTGATGAGGGGGCGGATTACACATTAAATCTCGCGGCTGCCGATCCTGGTGAGGATACGATTGATCACTGGACGATTGATTGGGGCGACGGAACAATTGATACGATTGCCGGCGACGCGACCGAAGCTACGCATATCTATGCCGATGGCCCTGCAACAGTTACAATTATCGCTTCGGCGACGGATGAAGACGGTACGTATGCTGCCGATCCGCTTGAAGTTACGGTTAATGATACTGCACCGGGGCTGACGATTTCGGGTCCGGCGGAAACTGATGAGGGGTCGCTGTATACATTGACGTTGTCGTCACCAGATGAGATAACCGGGCTTACGGAATGGGTAATCGACTGGGGGGACGGGACGGTTGATACTCTTGCCGGCGATATGACCGAAGCAACGCATGTCTATGCCGATGGCTTCGCTGTTTTTGACATTACCGCTTCGGCGACAAATGCGGACGACACGTATTATGCAGCCCCGTTTGAAGTTACCGTCAACAATGTTGCTCCGACATTGATAATTGTGGGGTCAACGGAAGGGCATTTGCATGACACATACACCTTGGACTTAAGCTCTTACGATCCCGGCGAAGATACGATTGAATATTGGACGGTCGATTGGGGCGACGGGGTGGTTGACACGATAGTCGGTGACCCTTCGGCAGCTACGCATATTTATACTACCGTAACCTCTTCTCTGATGATTACCGCCACGGCAACGGACGAAGATGGTGTATTCGCAGCCGTTGGCCCAGAGAATCTGGACCCAAGTTTTGGCACCGATGGCGTGGCTCCCATAGTTTCTCCGGGAGTGGAAGCGGAAGGGGGCAGGAAGATGGTAGTCTTGCCTGATGGTAAAATACTTGTGTTGGGCAGTGCAGGTGAGTTTTTCACTTTTGAATGGAGCGTTCTGGTTACTCGCTACAATACGGACGGGAGCCTGGATCAGACCTTCGGTGATAATGGTACAGCAACTGTAAACTTGGATGTATCAGACATATTGATGGAGGGCCCCTATTCTGCTGACATGATAGTTTTGGATGACGGCAGGATTCTCGTATCTGCACATTATATATCGCCATCCAACTCGTGGTTCTTAACATTTGTTCGTTACAATTCTGACGGTAGTCGCGATACTTCCTTTGGGGACGAAGGTGTTGTGCACAATGGTATCTCAGCTGGGTGGGAATCTCCTTTGTATATAGCGGCTCAGTCGGATGGCAAAATAGTTGCAACAGCCACTGCCGCGTGGAGCATGTCTGGGTCTGGCATGGTGCTTGCCCGATATAATGCTGATGGTAGTGTTGACGAAACATTTACAACGGCAATACAATTTTTTGGGGAAGATACAACTCCCATAAGTAGTCGCGTAAATGCGATGGCGGTCCAACCTGGCGGTAAGACTATCCTCGTGGGATACAGTAGGGGGCACCGTAATATTGCCATAGCACGATGCAATGCCGATGGCGGTTTGGACGAGACTTTCGGTGATGGTAGTGCTGGTGGCGGCTGCATACTTACACGTCTCAGGGCAGACTCTATAGGGACTGGTGTTGCTCTCCAGGATGATGGCAAGATTGTTGTGACTGGCCAGATGGGTAATGTCTATCCTTATAGTGATTTTTGCGTCGTACGATATAACTCAGATGGCAGCCTGGACGAAACCTTTGGTGAAGATGGTGTAGTTATTACAGATTTAGGGGGATACGACACAAATGGAGAAAACCCAAACAATATTCTCATGATCCAAGACGATGGTAAAATCGTTGTGGCTGGCACATCAAGTGAAAATTCAGACTATGATTCAGGCTGTGCATTGGTTCGCTATAACCCAGATGGTAGTTTGGATAAGACCTTTGGAGACGCCGGTTTGTTGGTTTTGGATATGAGGGGGCAGTCTGCTCATTTCAGCACGGTGAATGTAGCAAGTCAGCCGGATGGCAAACTTATTGCGAGTACGGCAAGTAATGAAGAAGGCTCATTGGTGCGGATAGGTCCTTCAGCGGGCGTTGAGTTAAATGTGACTGAAGTTATTTTTGAGGATCCCGATCTGGAAGATGCTGTTCGATATACTCTAGGCCTGCCTGACGATGTATATATCAGACATTCGGATATGGCGCAATTGATCAGCCTTTCGCTGGACAGCCATGTGATCGATTCGTTGGTAGGCCTGGAATATGCGGTTAATATGCAAAGCCTGACGTTGACGGCTGATGATTTTTCCGATCCCGGCCATCTGTCCAGCCTGGAACCGTTGTCGGATCTTGAACATTTGACGAATCTGACTCTGCAACAGGCGGGATTGGACGATTCTGAACTCGCATCTCTGGGTACTCCGGATGCTCTTGAATCACTTGATCTGCGATATAACGATCTTACCAGTGTTTCCGGCCTGGATTTCCACGAAATGTGGTCAATGCAAACCCTTTTCCTGTATGGGAACCCAATAACGGATTTGAGTGCACTTTCCGGCAAATGGATCAATATCGATCTGGTACCGGAAGGAGCTGAACAGGCGAAAACGATTTCGGAATTGGCGGAAGCACTCAATTATATGCCGGTCGAAATGTACGAGTATGTCCTCAATACATTTGAATACCAACCTTATTGTGGATCAATGAAAGGCCCCCAGGGAGTTCTGGAGACTGGTGGTGGTAACGATTGGGATCAGGCGTCTTTGCTGAAGGAATTGCTTAACAGTATGCCGCGGTGGTATCAAACATGGTTTACTGAATGCAGGATTATCGTGCCGATAGAAACCACCATGAATTACCTTGGTGTAACCGATATGCAAGCCGCTGCAAATGTATTACTTTACGCGGGGCTTGAACCGGAAGTATTGGATGTCGATCTGAATATTGCTACACAGTGGGACGATGTGGCATACGCCCAATTCAATCATGTATATTTATCAATTTCGCGTAAGGGGCTTGAAGGATACTGGGAAGATTTGGCTTTGGACCCATCATGGAAATTTAAGGATTACCAGGATGGTTTTGTCGGATTACTGGATGAGGTGCCGTTTGACGAAGATGGCTATCTCGCAAGTCCTCGAAAAGAATTGGCATCTGAGTATTATGAGGCCCAGGTACGGGAATACCTCGCTGAACACGAAGAGCTTGGGCTGACTATTGCAGATTTGGCTCATGACGGACCGATTATTCATCAATCGGTCGATTCGGTTACATTTCAAGATGTCGACCTGTATATGACAAGTCTGCCTTATCAAATAATAGGAGCATCATATTACAACCAGTTAGTACAAGACTATCAAAAACACAATGTAGAGATAAAATTAACGCAGGGTGGAACGGAACTGCTCAAAAGACAGTTGACCGTACCGGACATCTGCCTGGACCGACTGACAATTAGTTACGATGATTCTATAGGTGGTGGGCAAGTAAGGCCGCAGCTTCGCCTGAACGGAGACGTAATCCGCACTGGTTCGGCGATAGCCGACAGAAGCGAAGTGCAATTGACGATAACCCATTTGTTTCCCAGGGACCATTTTACCCCCGATACTTATTTTCCCGATAAGGTAAATACATATCATCGTCTTGCCGGCCAGTATATCGCCATCGGGTTGGATGCCAACCAGATATCCGATAATGTTGTTCTAGATCAACAACGACAGGTAAATGACGTAGCCATTGCGATGGCTAACGGCGAGGCATTTGAACAGGACGACCAGATTGGCGGGTTACTCAACCTGGCGATGTTGAAGTATTTCAACAAAACTGATCAGGCGGAGGATGTGATTTCCGGGCTGACCAATGCCGTGCGGGACTACAATTATGTCGCTTCCGGCATTGCCACCGGCGAAACTACCTTACTGGACATCGACTACGATCAGCAGATTCCATTTTTGCCGGAAGACACAAAAATCGATATCGGTAATGGCTGGTACTACACAACTTCCATAGATAGCGGCGTGGCAGATAACGAGATGCGACATAAGATACTTGGCCATACTGGTTCCGCCATGGAACACGCTGTTTGGGAAGAACTGCTCAATACAGAATCTATGTCCACGATCAAATCTTTGCAATTGGCGAACGAGGATCCGGACAATGAGATTCTCGTAATAGACAGCGATAATGCTGATGATTTGCTTCCGTTGCTCGATGAATCGTTCAGGGATGATATCGAGTCGCGGGTTGCCGATGGCTATACCGTGGTGGTTCCCATGCATGAAACGCCGCTTGGCGGTTGGGAAGGTGTTGGGTTTATTGCCACTAATGCTGAAGAAACTTTGTATATGATTACTGGTGACCTGCACAGCGCAATGTCTCATCCCAGCCATGGCGGGGAACCTGTCGGTGGTTTTGGCCCAGCAGACGATCTTATACTTGCTGTCCTCGATGCCGTTCGAACATGTATCGGTGATCCAATCGATATCGCCAGTGGAAACGTTCAGCATGACGAAACCGATTTTGTGTTGCCGGCAATAGGGATTTCGCTGAGATTTGAGCGGAATTATGATTCGTCTAATGCGGTTGACAGGGGAATTGGCGAAGGGTGGTCTTTCAGTTACAGCGACCGCCTTGATTTCGGCCCGGATAATCCGGATGACCCAGCCGATACCATTGTGTGGTTTACCGATAAGGGCAATCGCCTGGCGTTCAAGCCGGACGGCTATGGTGGATATATTACCCCCGAATCCATCTACGGGACGTTTGTTTCGCTGGGGGCTGGGTTGGGATATCTCTGGACGGACAAAACCGGCAAAATGCATGAATTTGACAATGCCGGAAAGCTTGTCCGCATAGCGGATCGTTCAGGTAACGGCCTGGCGATATCCTACGACGCCGACGATCAGATCGCCGCCGTCAGCGAATTACACGATCCGTCTCGCAATCTGACTTTTACTTATGACGCTACGGGCCATATCAGCACGATCCAGGACTTTACGGGGCGGATTTGGTCATATGAATACGATGCCGACAATCGATTGTCGCATGTAGCGGCTCCGACTGACGGACAAACGCCGGCAGCGGAAGTTTCGTATAATTACTACACCGACACGGCACGTAACGGCCTGTTGAAACAGGTAATTCAGCCTGATGGCGGTGTAACGGAGTACTCTTATTACGTCAATCGTCGCGGCTTTGAAGTTACCGACCCCACGGGGAATTCGCATAGTTTGTCCTATAATATGTTCCGCGACCAGACGTCATTCACGGATGAACGCGGGAATACCACTTATTACACGTATAACGATCAGGGCAACCTCACGGAAACCCTTTTTGCGGATCGGACCACACAGGTACAGGAATGGGTGCAGAACCAGCGGCTTTCGACAACGGACGCTTTTGGAAAGACCGAGGCTTACGTTTATGACGATCTCGGCAATATGATTGAATATACGGATCGGTCCGGCAATGTTACGGAATATACTTACGATCCGGCCTTCAGCAAAATCACCAGCGTTACGGATTCACTAGGCCGGCTTACCGAATTCACCTACGATGCCGGTGGTAATCTGATCCAAAAGCAGGATGCTCTCGGCTATGCATCTACCTACACGTATGACAGCCGGGGTCAAATGCTCACTCGCACTACCGCGAGAGGAACGCTGACTCCTGAACCGGATGATTATACGACAACATTTACATACAACGACGCCGGCGAAATTCTCAGCCGCTCGGCTTGGTTGTCCCCCACGGAAACCGTTACCAATACATATTCTTACGATACTTGCGGGAATTTGCTCACGAAAACGGATGCCAATGGGAATATTGCTGAATATACCTATAATCTTTTAAATCAGCGCCTGAGCCAAACCAATGCCTTGGGCCAATCTCGGTATATGACCTATGATGAAATGGGTAATTTGCTGACGATTACCGACGAATTGTCCCGGCTTACCAGTTTTGAGTATGACGACATGCAGCGGCTGTGGCGTACTATCACTGCTGATGGCACATATCGTATGAATTACTATGACGGGGTGGGCAATCTTGTCGCCCGTGCCGACGAGCTTGGCCATCTGACACAATATTATTACGACAATCGCAATCAGCTCGCCAAAACCGTGCTTGCCGATGGTACCGCCAGCTACACGATATACGATGGCGGCGGGCGAGTAGCCCAGGCGATTGACGCTCTCGGGAATACTACTCACTATACTTACGATTCGTTGGATCGCCTCTTGTCCACTACCGATGCCTTGGGCAACACGACGAGTACCACCTACGACGCCGTCGGCAATCTAATTACCGTAACGGATGCACTTGGCAATGAGACTGGATTTACCTACGACGCTTTGAATCGGCAGATTGCCGTAACCGACGCCCTTGGCAATAGTATCGCTACTGGCTACGATGTCATTGGTAATGTGATTACGGTAACTGATGCTCTTGGCAACGTGACTGGGTTTACTTACGACGCTCTGAATCGGCAGATTGCCGTTACCGACGCCCTCGGTAACAGTATGTCTACCGGCTACGACGCGGTTGGTAATGTAATTACGGCTACGGATGCTCTTGGCAACGTGACTGGATTTACTTACGACGCTCTGAACCGCCAGGTCGCCGTAACCGACGCCCTCGGCAACAGTACGTCCACCGCCTACGACGCGGTTGGCAACGTAGTTGCTGTAACTGACGCTTTGGGCAATATAACGGGATTAACTTATGACGCCCTGAATCGGCAGATTGCTGTAACCGACGCACTTGGCAACAGCACCGCCACCGGCTACGACGCGGTTGGCAACGTAGTTGCTGTAACTGACGCTTTGGGCAATATAACGGGATTAACTTATGACGCCCTGAATCGGCAGATTGCTGTAACCGACGCACTTGGCAACAGCACCGCCACCGGCTACGACGCGGTTGGCAACGTAGTTGCTGTAACTGACGCCTTGGGCAATGTGACCGGATTAACCTATGATGCCCTGAACCGGCAGATTGCCGTAACCGATGCCCTTGGTAACAGTACGTCCACCGCCTACGACGCAGTCAGCAATGTAATTACAGTAACCGATGCTCTGGGCAATGAGACTGGATTTACTTATGACGCTCTGAATCGTCAGATTGCCGTAACCGACGTCCTCGGTAACAGTACGTCCACCGCCTACGACGCCGTCAGCAATGTATCATCTGTAACGGATGCTCTTGGCAACGTGACTGGATTTACATATGACGCCCTGAACCGGCAGATTGGCGTTACCGACGCCCTCGGCAACAGCACGTCAACCGCTTACGACGCCGTCAGCAATGTATCATCTGTAACCGATGCTCTGGGTAACGTAACCGGATTTACATACGACGCCCTGAACCGGCAGATTGCCGTAACCGATGCCCTTGGCAATAGTACCGCCACGGCTTACGATGTCGTCGGCAATGTGCTGTCCGTAACCGATGCTCTGGGTAACGTAACCGGATTTACATACGACGCCCTGAACCGGCAGATTGCCGTAACCGATGCCCTTGGCAATAGTACCGCCACGGCTTACGATGTCGTCGGCAATGTGCTGTCCG
>JAIORC010000103.1 GCA_021108335.1 Phycisphaerae bacterium | reverse complement strand
AGGGCGGCCCGGCAGCAATGCCGGGCCTCTCGAAGCCCACCGACGCGAGAATGCGGAAACGAAAAGCCGCTCAACAAAATTCTCTCTCGTCAGGCTCCAAGGCTGAGGGCGGCCCGGCAGCAATGCCGGGCCTCTCAAAGCCCACCGACGCGAGAACGCGAACACGAAAAGCCGCTCATTAAAATTCTCTCTCGTCAGGCTCCAAGGCCGAGGGCGGCCCGGCAGCAATGCCGGGCCTCTCGAAGCCCACCGACGCGAGAATGCGAACACGAAAAGCCGCTCATTAAAATTCTCTCTCGTCAGGCTCCAAGGCTGAGGGCGGCCCGGCAGCAATGCCGGGCCTCTCAAAGCCCACCGACGCGAGAACGCGGAAACGAAAAGCCGCTCATTAAAATTCTCTCTCGTCAGGCTCTTTCCCCGGGTTATTTGCCCGGGGATTTTTTTTGCGCTCTGGGGCAATTCACAAGACTGCCGGTTTCGCCTATACTCTGTCGTATGAAGATACTCGCATTGGAACCATATTACGGCGGCAGTCATCGGGCGTTTTTGGACGGCTGGCGCGGGGCGAGCCGCCACGAATGGACATTCCTGACGGCTCCTGCCCATAGTTGGAAGTGGCGAATGCGACATTCGGCAATCACTTTTGCCCGCGAGGTTCGTCGCCTCCATGCCGCCGGGCAACGCTGGGACGCGGTGTTCTGCAGCGACATGCTGAACCTGGCGGAATTCCTTGGCCTGGCGGGACAGATAGTCTGCCCGCTGCCGAAAGTTGTCTATTTTCACGAGAACCAGTTGACGTATCCCGCGCGGCATGATGAGCCGCGGGACGTGCATTTCGGCTTGACCAATATGAGTACCGCTCTTGCCGCCGACGCGGTTTGGTTCAACTCGGCTTATGGGCGGGATTCGTTTCTCGAAGCGTTGGGCAATTTGCTGGCCAAGACGCCTCCGCCGCGACTCACGGAGACGGTGGACATTATACGCAGCCGATCATCCGTGCAGTATCCGGGGGTCGAACTGCCGCCGTCGCGACACGGGGCGAGGCCGGCTGGGCCGTTGCGGATTCTATGGGCTGCCCGCTGGGAGCACGACAAGAATCCGGGCGATTTTTTCGCTGCCCTGGATATCCTGGCTGCATCGGGTCGCGAGTTTCGCATCAGCGTTATCGGCGAGCAGTTTCGGGACGTGCCCGAAGAATTTGCCCATTATCGCCGGCGGTTCGCTGAGCGGATTGATCGGTGGGGATATCAGTCTACGCGTGGGGAATATCATGCTGCTCTGGCGGAGGCGGATGTAGCGGTATCGACTGCCGGCCATGAGTTTTTCGGGTTGAGTATGGTTGAAGCGGCGGGGGCAGGGGCGTTTCCCCTCGTGCCGACACGTTTGGCGTATCCGGAAGTATTCCAGTTGAATTGCCCCGCGTCTCCCTCTGCGGAAGATTTTTTCTACGATGGCGGCGTGGCGGATTTGGCGAATCGCCTCGGCGAGTTGGCTGACCGGCAGGCTGCGGGGCAGCTATGGCAGGGCGATTGGCTTGCGGGCCGGAAGCTGGCTGAGCGATTCGCATGGGAAATTCGCGCAGCCGACATGGATAACGCCCTGGAGACTCTCCAGTAACAATCCGCGTTTGCCCCAGTGTTGCGTCTCATACAAAATATTGCTGGGTGGCATGGCGACACCGAAGGGGTCGCCATGATTTCTCCGATGAGTCCTTGTACCGCATGCTTCTGCAAGCAGAAGCATGGCACCCAACATTCTTTTTTTTCGGACAAAATACCGAAGGTTATTTTTTTTGAGAGGCAGCTGCGATTTTTGCGATAAACCTATATCATTATCCTACTGATTTTTAAGCTGTATAATCATTTCACGTATCGATTTTAATCTAGCTTCGATGTTTTCACACGCGGCAGTTACCTTCTTCCCCTTGGCTTTTCTCAACTGTTTCAGCGTATTATCGAGCGCCGCGGCTCTTTTATGTAGCATATTGAGCATCGCGGCTTTTTTCGCGGCTTTTTCCTGTTCCGACTTGGCTTCGATTATCCGCACCTTGGCTTTTGGCGGAACCGACTTGTTTTTTTTCAGTGCCGGGCCTTTTTTCGGTGCTGGTTCGGTTTTTTTCGGCTTGGGTTTTGGTTCGGTTTTGGGTTTTTCCGGCTGCGGGAAGGTAATTTTTGTGATATGCCTGGAGAAAATGGGCAGTTTCAGGTTTGGAGTCAGTTGCAGTTCGATAGTTTCGGTAACGAGTTTTCCCACGAGTGTCGAATCGTTGTGCATTTTGACGGTAATCTGCCCGGCGGCATTTTCCACACGACCGATTTCACTGATTTCGGCGGGTTTGAGATCAACATCTCCCCGGCTGGTTCGCACGGTCAGGGTTTTATTGAGTATGACGCCGTTGAGCAGATTTTCATTTCGCAGCAGTACGCTGGCGTTATCGGCGTTCTCCTTTTTGACGCCGGGGAAGAAAATCTGCTTTATCCCGTGGCGGCGGGTTTTGAGCTTCGGCCCCAGTGCCAGTGGAATGTTCAGTTTGTCGTCGAGCAGCAGCCCGGAAAGCATCGAACCGTTGCGGAATTCGACAAGATGCATCCCGCCCTCGGAGATGTCGAGCTGGATTTGCCGGATGTCGTCGGGGCTGAGTTTGCATCGGCCTTGCTCGGTAAGGAATTCATAGCCCAGCGAGCTGGTATCGAAAAACACATGTTCGCCGGATCGCAAAATCAGAAGGGGCTTGGCGGCGGCGATTTCTTCGGGGCGTTCGGGCGAAATTTTGTACGAGGCACAATTGATTTTATGCAGCGGCAGCGACATCTCCTTGCCGTTGGACAATTGGATCGTCAACGGCGCGTTAAGCAGCTTGCCCGCCACGACCTGACCGTCCGCCAGTCCCAGTTGCACGTGGTTGTCGGTGGATGGCGCCTGTAAGCCGACCACGCGCGCCGCCGGCAGTTCCAACTTACCGTAAATTGTTTGTATGACATATTTTGGATTCTGAATGATTCCGAAGATTTCATTGTCGTCTTTCAGGACGACAATGTCGTGTTTTTTGTTGCGTGTCAGCTCCAAGCCGCCGATTGACATCGTCGCGCCGGGCATATTGACAATGATTTTTCGCAAATCCCGCGGAATTTTGCGTATTTCCTTTGCCAGTGGGAATTTTTTGAATTCCTTCTTGGCGGCTGCGTAGTTTCGCCGTTGAGCTTCGAAAAAGCACAAGGCCCTGGCTTTTCCGGCTGGGATTTTCAGGCTAAAAGTATAAAACAGCTTGTCGTTGGAAACCCTTACCTGTGGGCGGACCTTCGCCTGTTTTGTAGCGTAAAAATGGAGTACCGCCGGGCGGGAATTGTTCTGGCCGTCGCCGGCAAAAATGCCCCAGTCTTTGCTCTGTGGCGATGCCTTACCCAGCGTCGTATAATATTGGTTTGCATTGCCGTCGGTGTAATACTTTACCGTTACCGTCTGGGGGGCGTTTGTCTTGTTCAGGAAGATGTCTATCCAGCGACAATAGCCCATTTTGGGGGCTACGTAAATGCGGCGATAGACGGTAACCTGGTTGTTTTGATTCCACGGGCCGATTGTAATTTCACGTTTCGTTTTGTCCAACACGCCGCGATTGTTCCGGGCATAGAACTGGCTGTTGTTAATTCGAAGCATCATGCCGCCGTCATAAGCGTCGTTGGAGCCGTCGTTTACGCCGCCGTTGCTGCTGATGTCCCAGCGATACCCAGCCCCGTCGTTACAGCTCCAGTTGAAGGAAACAGTTCGGCCACCGGTGGGTATAAACGACGGGGGTTTGGCCCAGGCAATTCCGGTCAGGCTGCACATTGCACATATCAGACACAAAAAAATCGTTCGTTTTTTCATATTATTTTCCCTTACTACTTTGCTTGAATTTGTATTAGCTGTGCTTTCTTCAGATCTTTTTCTCGCTGTGCTAGCATTGCCATTGCTTTTGCTCGCTGCGCTTTCCTCAGAGCCTGTGCTCGCCGCATTTGCCGCATCAGGTTCGGGTTTATCGCCATCGGCTGGTTATGGGCAAGCCGCCTACCATCACTACCATCGTCGTTTACGGAGGAGCTGGAGGCCTTAAGTGTTTCGAGGATTTCCGCGATTCTCTGGCGGATTTCCGGGTCTTTGCTGTTGGCGTGTTTTTTAAGGATGGGGATGACTTCGGCACCCATTTTGGTCAGTGTGTCCTGGGCTGCCTTGCGGTCTTTATAGCTCTCCGAGCCAAGCTGGGCGACGAGTTTCGTGATATCCTTCACGACATGCCCCGGCGGCAGGGCGTTTGTCTGCTCCAGTGAGGCAATCTGTGCCGGGCTGATGAGAACAGTAGGCCCGGGAACCAGTTGGAATCGCAATTCCTCGTTGACCAAAACTCCCTGGAACACGGAATTGTTCCATAATTTCATTTTGACCTCTCCCTGTCGGGACGGTACCTGGTGGAGGGACTTGATGCTGGCGGGATTGACTTTGATGTTTCCATACTTGCCCTTGAGTTGCAATTGCTTTTCGTCCAGCCGCCCGAAGAGCTTGTCACCGTTGGACAGTATCACCGTAGCGGCGGGGGGGGTGGCCTTGACATCGACGGCGAACTCGATGCCGGTAATCATATCCCGTTTGATGGTTTGCTTGTCGCAAAGCCGCAATTGTACGGGTATTTCCGCCTGCTCGATCAAACCACTGAGAACCGAACCGTTGAGAAATTCCACCTTGTGAATAGAATGGCTGGGATTATCCGTCTTTATCCGGCATATTGTCGCGGGGTCAAGATCAACCGTACCGTTGCGAGTCTTGAGCTTCAGCTTCAGCGAATCCGCCTTAAAGGCCAGCCGATCGCCGGTTCGCATGACCAGGAACGGGCCTTGGAATTTCACTTCCGCCGGGCGGTCGGCGGATATTTTGAACGACCAGTTACTGATGTCGCTAAAAGGTATCTGCTGGATGCCGACGGAGGGAATTTTTATCCGCAATTTCTGATCCGGCAGCGTGCCGCAAACCACCTGCCCGTCGGACAATACCGCCTGAAAAGTCCCCCTGTTGCCTTTTCGCAGGGCCATGCCTATCGTACGTTTGGCTGGCAGGGTCATCTCGCCGAAAAACGTCTTCATGCGGAAAGATTTGTTTTCGACAACGCCGAACATCGGATCGCCGCTTACCAGTTTTATCTGGTCGGACTGCTCGGTCCGTTCAATATCCACATCATACATGCCGCCGGTAGCGTTGAAATTCAGTATGAGCTTGCGGACTTCCGGTTTGAGGTCGGCAAAGAACTTGTAAGGCCGGAATGTCTTCATGGTCTTTTCCAGCGTCTGTGCGGAGGAATGCTGTTTGGCAAAGTATGCAAGGACAACGGTTTTCCTGGCAGGTATCCTGCAATTGAGTTGGTATTCCACTCTATTGTTCTGAATGGATATCCGGGGACGTATTTTTGTTTTCGCCCTCGGGCCGAAGGGAATATGCAGAACCATGGGGGGGCGGTTATTCCGCTGCTTGACGTAGAAAGCCCAGTCCTTCGGGCCTGGAGAAGCCTTGCCTGTTACGGTTTTGGTACTTCCGTGTCCATAGGCCAATTGGCTGGTAATCTTGATATTGATGTTAATATCCTGACCGGTGGGATTCTCGTAAATGTCCAGCCAGCGGGCAATTCCCTCCTTTTTGAAGATTTTCAGCCGACGGGAAATGCGAAGATTGCTCCGGCTCCAAGGCCCTATTTCGATTTCGTCACGTGCTTTACTAAGATATCCCCGGCTGTTGTTGGAGTAGAAATTACTCCCATTGATATGGAGATACACCCCGTTGCTGAAGGCATTATTAGTACCGCCCTGGATAGTGCCATAATGGGTGTAAATATCCCACCGATAGCCCTGGGCGTCATTTATAGTGAAGTTTCCCCGGTGTTCACTGGTTCGCGGCAGGTGCAGAGGGCTTTTCCCTCCCGCAAAAGCAATGCCGTTTGATACCAGCAGTGCGAATAATAAAGTGGAAGTGAATCGCGAATTTAAAGATATTTGCTTCATTCTTTAGCTCCTTATCTGGTATAAAGTCAAATGGGATTCTATTTCAGCGGCTTTGTGGTATTGGACGTTTATAATCTTGCCTTGTTCCTTTATGATTTATTTTTTTGTCTTCCAGCCACGAAGTATTACGGAAAAGCATCGGCTTTGTGTATTATGCTGAGTCGGAATTTGAAACGCCATGAAAATTAAGTTAATTGCGATAGATTTGGATGGTACGCTGCTGACCAGTAATAAGCAGATTTCTCCCGAAACCGTGGAGATGATCGAAAGAGTCCGTCGAAAAAGGGCTGTGCGCGTCGTTTTGTGCACTGCCAGACCCCCGCGGACCACGCTGCCGTTCTACAAGCAATTGGGCCTGGACGAGCCGATGATCAATTACAATGGCGCCTTGGTCTGGAATCCGCCTACCGGTGAAGTCTGGCTGCACAGGCCTATCCCGGTCAATATCGCACGGGCGATTATCACGTGGGCACGCGAGCGATACCCCAGAATTCGCGTCTCGGCGGAAATGGGCGACAAGTGGTTCACGGATTTCTACAACGGCACGTACAAAACCGAAACCGCCAGGGTACACGAGCCTGACCTGGTTGCGCCCGTTGAACAATGGCTGAACAAACCGCTTACCAAGTTGCTGTTGCTGGGAAAAACCGAGTGGTTGACCGAGGTCAACAAAGCTATTCAGGAAGATCTCTCCGATGACGTAACGACTGTGCAAACGGAAGATTTTCTGCTTCAGGTCATGCACGCGTCCGTATCGAAGTACAAAGCCCTGCAAACGGTCGCCCAGAGAATGGGGATCAGTCGCCGCCGCGTAATGGCTATCGGCGATAACGCAAACGATGCCGGAATGATCCGCTGGGCCGGTGTCGGGGTAGTCATGGCCAATGGGCATCTTACCTCTCTGCGAGTCGCCGACCACGTTACCGATCATCACGACGAAGAGGGTGTTGCCAACGTCATTCGCGACCTGGTAATGAACGGTCATACGCCACACGGCGCATGACATTCCGCGCCGGCAATTGAAAAACCCCTCGATTGAGCTTACAGTATCCCTGTGTTGAAACGATTTCCGCAAGAATTGAAGTGTGCACGATGAAAATTATTCGACAATCTGAACCGCGGTTCGCCCCGGCTGTTGCCGCCTTGCGGGATATGCTCCGCGCCGGCGGCCTGACCTCCGCAGCCGAAAGCCCGGTGGATGTGCCCGCGGCGGTGGGCGATATCATTGCCGACGTTACCGCTCGCGGCGACCAGGCGATTATCGACTGGGAGGCGACGCTGGATAAGGCAGACCTGACGGCTGAGACCATTCGCGTACCGGCCGAGCGGATTGCCACCGTCCACGCCGCAGCCGATCCGGCATTTCTGGAACTCGTCCGCCGGGTGGCGAGCAACGTAAAACAATACCAGCAGCACATTTGCGTCTCTGCTCCGGCTGACCTGCAACGCGACAGCCGGCTGTTGGGCGTAAGATATACGCCGATAGACCGCGTCGCGGTGTATGTGCCCGGCGGCATGGCGCTGTATCCCTCGACGGTACTGATGACCGTCGTGCCCGCCCAGGTTGCCGGCGTACGCGAAATAGTAATGGCCAGCCCGCCTGCCCGCGATGGCGACGTTGACCCGATGACCCTAGCCCTGGCTGGTGAACTCGGAATTACCGAGGTCTACCGCCTGGGCGGTGCGGTGGCGGTGGCAGCACTGGCGATCGGGACGCCGGCGGTTCGACCGGTGCAGAAAATCGTCGGGCCGGGCAACGCATTCGTCGCCGAGGCAAAGCGGCAGTTGTTCGGGTGGGTCGGCATCGACAGTATCGCCGGGCCTAGCGAAGTGCTGATTATCGCCGACGAAACCGCCCGGGCCGACTGGGTGGCTGCGGATATGCTTGCCCAGGCGGAGCACGACCCCGGCTCGGCGGTGCTGGTTACGCCCAGCGAAACGCTGGTCGCCGACGTTGCCGCTGCGGTCGAAAAACTTTCCGCCTCGATGGACCGTAGTCAGGCCATCCAGGCCGCCTTGGAAAATTACAGCGCGATAATAGTTACCGAAGATTTAGCCGGCGCTTGTGAAATCGCCAACGACTTCGCCACCGAGCACTTGCAGATTATCACGAAAGACGACGATGCGACGCTGGAAAAAATCCGCAATGCCGGAGCGATTTTCGTAGGCCCGCACACGCCCGTGCCGCTGGGCGATTACTACGCAGGCCCCAGCCACGTGCTGCCGACCGGCGGCGGAGCGAAATTTTTCGGCCCGCTGAGCGTCAATGATTTCCGCAAAGCCTCCAGCGTTATCAGATACGACGCGGAATCCCTCGACGCCGACGCCGACGACGTGATAGACTTCGCCACGCGCGAGGGCCTGACCGCTCACGCGGAGGCTGTGCGGATAAGGAAAACAGAAACCGACACAAGTACTGTTATTGGTGGCACAGGTTTGTAACCTGTGCCGTGGTGGCTTGGGAAGGCCACCACGCGAAATTTCCCACGATGTCGGGTGGCATGGCGACACCGAAGGGGTCGCCATGATGGATGACGCGAAAATTATCAATATTGGGTAGGGATGTCGTGGAAATTGTGAATCGATCTTTCATGGCTATCCCGCAAAAAACGCGGGGTTTCCATGCCACCCGACATTGTGGGAAATTGTCCGGTGGCATGCTTATATGGTGGTAATGCAATTATGAGTTATTTTAAGACCAATATCGAGAACATGACCGCTTACGTTCCCGGCGAGCAGTCGGCGGCAGCCGGGATTATCAAGCTGAATACCAACGAGAATCCCTATCCGCCTTCGCCGCGTGCGTTGGA
>JAIORC010000303.1 GCA_021108335.1 Phycisphaerae bacterium | reverse complement strand
AAAGACGGCCTGCGAATGCCGCTGGATATTTCCATCGCCTATCGCCTCGTTGCCGATGATGCTCCGTCACTTTATCGCAATCTCGGCGTAAATTACATCGCGAAGGTAATCCGTCCCGCATCACGAACAGCTATTCGCGAGGCGGCGTCACAGTTTACCGCCCAGGAAGCCTACGCCACCAAACGCGGCGAGGTGGCATTACAAACCCAGGCCGGCCTGGAGAGACGCATTAAAGCGATGCTTTCCGAGTATGAAGGCATTAAGGGTACTGGTTTCATAATTCAGCAGGTCATGCTGCGGAACGTTTCTCTGCCGAATCGCCTGCGACAGGCCATCGAGCAGAAACTTGCCGCCGAGCAGGAAGCCCAGCAGATGGAATTTGTCCTGGCTAAGGAAAAGAAGGAAGCCGAGCGGAAGGCTATCGAGGCCAAGGGCATCAAGGAATTTCAGCAGATTGTCAGTGAAGGTATCAGCGACAAACTGCTGCGTTGGAAGGGTATCGAAGCGACGATGGAAATTTCCAAGTCTCCCAACGCAAAGGTGGTTATTATCGGCAGCGGCAAGGATGGCTTGCCGATTATTCTGAACACGGACAAATAAACCCGGATTTGCTTCCGGGCGAGATAAACTATGCCGACAAAGAAATGTTACTACGAGGTGTTGTCTGTTGAACGTACCGCGGGAGCCGACGGTATCAAGCGGTCGTACCGTCGGCTTGCGCTGAAATTTCACCCGGACAATTACAAGGGTGACAAAGCCGAGGGCGAAACAAAGTTCAAGGAGCTTGCCGAAGCCTACGAGGTACTGTCTGACCCGCAGAAGCGGCAGCAGTACGACCAGTTCGGTCACGAGGGTCTTCGCGGCAGCGGCATGCACGATTTTTCGTCGATGGGTTTCGGGGACATTTTTTCGATGTTCCAGGACATTTTCGGCAGTGCGGGCATGGGCGGCCAGGCGACAAGCCGGTCGCGCGGGTTGGACCTGGAAACGGAAGTGGATATTTCGCTCGAACAGGTCGCAACCGGCGTGGAGCAGACGCTGGAATTCGAGCGGATGGATTTTTGCGAGGAATGCAGCGGCAGCGGCGCCAAGCCCGGCACGGAACCGGAGAAGTGCCACACTTGCGGCGGTTACGGCCAGGTGCAGCAGCAGGTCAACAGTTTTTTCGGCATGAGTCTGCGTGTGATACCATGTCCGGACTGCGGTGGCAGAGGCAATATTATCCACGAGCATTGCAAGGCGTGCAACGGCAGCGGCAGGGTCAAGAAGCATCGCACGCTGTCGGTTCATCTGCCGGCGGGAATTCACGACGGGCAAGTCGTGCGTGTCCGCAACGAGGGCGAGCCGGGTCAAATCGGCGCGAATCGCGGCGATCTGCATGTGTATGTTACCGTCCAGCCGCATCCGCTGTTGACCCGCAACGGTGACGACCTGATTTGCCAGGTGCCGGTTTCCTTCGCGACGGCAGCCCTTGGCGGTGAGATTACCGTGCCGACGCTGAAAGGCCCGGAAGAAATCCAGATGCCCACTGGCACCCAGAACGGCCAGGTCATCACGCTGAAAAAGAAGGGCCTGCCGTCCATAAGAGGCTCCCGCCAGGGAAGCCTCCACGTGCAGGTGTATATCGAAGTGCCGAAAAAACTCGACAAAAAACAACGGGAATTGCTCGAAGCCTACGCCAAAACCGAAGCCGAAAACATCTCCCCAAAACGCAAAACATTTTTGGATACCCTGAAACAATATTTTAAAAATTTTGAAAACGGGAAGTAAACCGAATGAGTAAAAAGAAGAAAAACGCGGAGGCCGCCGCCCGGCAACCCGCCGACCAGGCTGGCAACGCCGCGGAGGCCGGCGATGATGCCCAGGCCGCCAAGCCGGCTGAGGTCGTCCAGACTCCCGAGCAGGAGCGCGACGACTTGATGGAGCGGCTCCAGCGGCTGGCTGCGGATTACCAGAATTATCAGAAGCGGGCTGCCCGGGAGCAGGAAGCAGCCTGCCAATTCGCCAACGAATCGCTGATGAAGGAACTGCTTTCCGTCGTGGACGACATGGAACGCGCGCTGGCTGCTGCCCGGGAAAATCACGACGAGTCCGACCCGTTGCTGACGGGCATGCAGATGGTTCACGACAAGATGGTAGCCGTGCTCGACAGGTTCGGCCTGGAGCCGATTGCTTCGGACGGCCAGCCCTTCGACCCGGAAAAACACTCCGCCATGATGCAGGAAGAAACCGCCGACGTCGAGCCAATGACCGTGCTGCGGGAATTGCAGAAAGGCTACGAGCTTAAAGGCAGAACGCTGCGGCCCAGCGCGGTTGTCGTGTCCAAGGCCCCGGCCGCCGAGGAAGCAAACGGAGAATAATCATGCCGACATACGATTACGAATGCACAGAATGCGGCCACGCGTTCGAGAAATTTCAGTCCATCACCGCCCCGGCGACCCGCAAGTGCCCAGCCTGCAAAAAGAACAAGGTCAAGCGACTCATCGGAGCCGGCGCGGGAATCATCTTCAAAGGCAGCGGCTTCTACCAGACCGACTACCGCAGCAGTTCCTACAAACAAGCAGCCGAAAAAGATTCCAAAGCGTCATCGCCAAAATCCACCAGCGACACAAAGGCCGACAAGGCCTCATCCAAGAAATCCCCCAACGAGTCCAAGGCCTCGTCGACAAAACCCTCCTGAGAGCCGACGAAAAAATCCCGCGACAGGTGTCATGCAGAAACACGCGGTATTGCAGTGCGCAGTGCTTCGTAGCCTATAATTCCGATATGCACTTGTGCAAATTATTCAGATTATCCCGCAGTATTGGAGAAATCCGGTTGCAGGGCGCTTTCCACTGCGTATAATTTGCTACAGGCAGCGATGGGTTGCTTTTTGCAGGTGGCTTTGACGGAGGCCCGGCAGGGGATTTGGCAAAGCTGTTGACGAATAAATTTTCGGAATTTGGAATCATAAAGAATTGGGGCTATTCGCTTGCCGGCGAGGCCAATTGTCTGACACGATGAAAGGATTGAAACATGGCTGATGAGAAGAACGTAATCAAGAGTGTTGCATGGGAAGAGATTTTCAGTTTTCCGCAGATTTTCAAGAGTTTCAAGATGGGGATCCACCCGTCCAAGTTGATATTGGCGTTGGTGGCGATCGCCCTTCTCTTCGCCGGCGGAAAGGTGATGGATACCATCTGGGGCTGGGGCAATGGGACCGTGCAGCAGGGTACTATCCTGAAACACGCCAGCACCTCCCCGGAAGCCTATGACAAAAACCTGGAAAAGTGGGAGGATTCGCGTCTGGAGCAGGCAGCGAGCCTGAAGGCACAAGCGAAAAACAACCGCCACAACCTCAACGCATATATGTCAAACCTGAAACGCAGCTCCTATCTCCAGAATGCCTTCGCGGCAAAGCTGAAGGAATACAACAAGGACAACGAAAACGAATCCGACCCGAATTTCTACACAGCAAATACCGCCCAGGTCCTCAAAAAGGCCAAGGAAGAGAACACAAGTTGGTCGGGACTGGTTGGCGAGGCGGAGGACGAGTTCGACAGGGAAATCGACAAGATCGAAAAGCTGCTGGACGACATCGACGAAAAGGCCATAGCCGCGATCCAGAACAGCGACCTCAGCAAGAAGGAAAGGGAAAAGGCCGAAGATACACTCGCCCTCGCCCTGAGTGATGCCCAGCGGGGCATTTCGCGCCGCACGCTCGCATTTGAAAGGAGCGTCGAGGCCATCGAGGGCGTTGGCATCTTCGAGAGTTTTATCGATTACGAAGTCAATTGTCTGCACAACGCGATCATGGCTGTGCGATATTTGAATTTCACCGGCGGCATCGCGACTTACCGTGAACTCGTCAAGGCCCGCCGTACCGCCCCGATGACACTGGGCCTCCGCTCCGGCCTGCCGAGTCCCACAGCAGTACCGGAAGACGAGCAGCCCGGATTGGTGTTCCATCTCCTGATGGCCGCCGAGGGCGTCCGATGGTTCGTTACCGAGCACTGGATATTCGCGCCGATTTTCCTGGTGTGGGCGTTGGCCTTGTGGGCACTGTTCGGCGGTGCGATTCATCGTATCGCGGCGGTTCAGTTCGCCCGTGGCGAAACCATTTCGATGTTCCAGGCGTTGTCGTTCAGTCGGCAGAAGTTCCTGAGCTTCTTTACGGCTCCACTGGTGCCGATCGCGGTTATCCTTGGAGTTGGCCTGTTGCTGGCTGCCGGCGGTTTGATTGGCAGCATTCCGCTGGGAATCGGCGATCTGCTGCTGGCGGTACTGTTTGGCATCGCCATTGCTCTAGGTTTGGCCATCGCGTTTATGGTGGTCGGCCTGGTTGCCGGATTGCCGTTGATGTATCCGGTAATCGCGGTGGAAGGCTCGGACAACTTCGACGCGACCAGCCGGAGCTTCTCCTACGTGTACAACCGTCCGATCCGGACGATTTTCTACGGCGGCGTCGCTTGTGTCTACGGCGTGATCACGTACCTGTTCGTGCGTCTGTTCGCGTTCATCGCCCTTTACGGCGTGCATTACTTCGTCAAGTGGGGCGTCATCAGGTGGAGCGACACGGGAAGCGGCTCGGCGCTGTCCAACAATGCCGACAAGCTGGACCTGCTCTGGCAGAAGCCGGAATTCTGGAACCTCCACCAGTTCAACGACGCCGCAACCGGTGGCTGGGAGGCAATCTGTGCGTATATCATGGCGTTCTGGGTTTACCTGCTGGCCGGAGCGGTTGGGGCCTACGTGCTGACGTTCTTCGCCAGCAGTTCCACCGCGATTTATTACATCCTCCGCCGCCGCGTTGACGCCACCGATATCGACGACGTCTATGTTGAGGAAGAGGAAGAAGAAGTCTTCCCGGCTGCGACGACGGCTGCCGAAACCACCGAAGAACAACCCGCCGAGGAAAAACCGGCTGAAGAGAAAAAAGCCGAAACTCCCGCCGAGGAAGACAAGAAACCCCCGGCGAAGAAAAAGGCAAAGAAGAAAGCCTCGAAAAAGAAAGAGGATAGCGAATAATCACCTGTCGCAGTTTTCGCAGCAGCCAATAACGGCTGCCGCGCGATACATACGCTTCACCAGGCCCGCAACCAACCGGTTGCGGGCTTTTTTTACGGAAATGCACAACAAGGCGGCTGTTGGATACCGTGGCGGAATACCGTGACGGGGTGCCGTGGCGGGAAGCGAAGCGACAGCCACGATGTTGGGTAACCCCCTGGGGGATAAATCGCGAGGAAAACACATGGTCCCTTGGGGACTATGCCACCCAAGACGATACTCTCCCAACTTCCAAAAAAAAATCCCTGCCGGCTGTGAAAAAGCGTAGAATACCCGGCTGCGAGATATGATATTATGACACGATCAATCAAAGCCATACTGTTCGACCTGGGCGATACGCTCCTGGACTTCGGAAAAGTGGATTTCCCCCGGATGTTCCGCGAGGGGGCGGACGGCGCTTATGATTACCTTCAGAAGCGTGGCTATTCGCTGCCATCGCGGCGGTGGTATGGGCTGTTTCACCGGTTGGCCATTCACTGGAACGTTCTGGTGAGTGCGATTTCCCGGCGGGAGTTCAATTCGCTGGACGTGCTGGAGCGATGCTGCCGGCGGATGGGGCTTTATCTCAGTGCCGACGAGCATATGGAACTGTGCTGGAAATGGTACGAGCCGCTGTGCCGCCACGCGACCGTCGAAACCGGCCTGGCCGAGATGCTGACAAATCTCAAAGCCGACGGACTGAAACTCGTCATCGTCTCCAACACGTTCGTACCGGGGCAGATTCTCGACCGCCACCTGGCTATGGAACGTCTGCTGGAACACTTGCCCGACCGAATATATTCCTGCAACATAGGCCATCGCAAGCCGCACCCGCGTATCTTCCACGAAGCGCTCCGTCTTGCCGGAACAACCCCGGAGGAAGTGATGTTCGTCGGCGACACGCCCAAAGCGGACATCCTCGGAGCCAGCCGACTGGGTATGATACCCGTACTCAAAGACCCCACCGGGGCATACCGGAAATCAAAATACCGCCCGGCCCACACAATCCGCAGCATCCTCGAACTGCCGCAAATAATCGCGGAATATAAAAGCTGCTCCGCAATGTCTAATGACCAATGACTAATGTCTACTGGTTGGGTGCCATGCTTCTGCTTGCAGAAACATGCAGATATTACGAGATAAACTGGGAAAACTGGGCGGCATGATTTTGCATATTTCATTGTCTTTTTCGATTTGAATGGTAGAATGACCGGACTGAATTCTCTCCATCTGGTGAAGCAAGGATGTTGAAACAAGGATATGAACCGGTCGGCCGAAAATGGAATAGACGGTAATTCCCGCGGGTGGGGAAGCAGGATGCCCGTGGTGGGGTTGTGGATGTGTGTGATTTTGCTGGCTGCGTGCGGCTGCGGCGGCAACCACGACAAGGCAAAGGTCATGGTGATAACCACGCCACCGGGGGCCAAGGTATTTCTGAACCGGAAACTGGTCGGAACGTCGCCAGTCAAATGCTCCGTCGTGGACAAACACCCCGACGATCTTTGGGAGCATCACGTCATCGAGGCCCGCAAGGAGGGCTATGAGGCGGGCAAAAAGAAACTCCGCTATCGCACGGGAGCAGCCTGGCTGCCTAAAAAAGTCACCTTCACGCTGGAGCGGATAGAAGGCTATGTTCCAAAGCCGCCGGTTACCGCAGCAAAAGACCCACTCCCAACCGAACCGACAATAAAGAAGAAAATCAAAAAAACCGCCGCCAAACCGGCAATCGTAAAAGTGGAAATTTGCAAAAAGCCCGTCGGCAAACCGGTAACCGTCGAAAAAGTTAAAACACCGGCTGTGAAAGTTTGCAAAAAGCCGGTGGTGAAAATCAAAAAGCCAGTCGCGAAGCCGGCGAAGGTCGAAAAAGTTAAAACACCGGCTGCGAAAGTTTGCAAAAAGCCAGCAGTGAAAATCAAAAAGCCAGTCGGCAAACCGGCAATCGTGAAGGTGGAGATGGTAAAGCCGCCTGCGCCGGCGGTGAAGAAACACAAAAAGCCCGCTGCGAAAATTTGCAAAACTCCGGCAGCCAAAATCAAGAAGCCTGCCGTCAAACCGGCAATCGTGAAAGTGGAGATTTGTAAAAAGCCCGCCTCGCCCCAGTTGGCCGACAAAGGTGCCAAGCCAGTCGCCAAAACTATGCTCACCAAAAGCCCGGCTGCCGAGGCAAAGACGCCCGTTGCAAAAATGCCCAGCCTGTCATTTGCCACCACTACACCGTGGACGAAAGCTGCTCCGTTAAAGGATTGGCATGGCATACCGGTGAAATCCGCCGCACCTGCTGCCCCTGCCACCGCCACGCCAACACAACCCGGCAAAACCTTCACGGCTACGGCACCGTGGACTCAGGCAGCTCCGCCGGATGTAGCAACCGCCACCGTCAAAACCAAGCCGTCTGCCAAAATCGAAAAAAACATTCAGCCGCCCGCGGCAGATCGACGATTGGCCTGCGAGCTGCGTATCATTCGTGTCGCCGACAAGCAAGTGATGGGCCAGACTTCCGCCCTGGCGGTCTACGGGAAACGAACGGAATTAGCCGAAATCATGATCCGCCAGTTGCTGCAGAAGATTCCAGAAGGCAAAATGGTTACCGCGATTTGCCTGCGTAACCGGCGGCAGACCAAACAGGGCAAGCTCCTGTCCGACAAAATGACGACGGAAGTATATCGCGCGCTGAAACGGGCAGCCCACTTTCAACTGGTGGATAGGATTGACCTCAGGCCGATCTTCCACGACGAAACAAAATTGGAATCCGCCCGGCACATCACCGATCCGGTTGTGTTGCGGCTATTGGGTAACGTGGATTACGTGTTGCTGGGCGGTGTCGCCATGGCTGAGCAATTTTCCAACTCAACGGACAACAAAGAAACACCCGATATCAAACCGCAAAACGGCTTTTAGCCATTGGATATAAAGCAAAAAGGAAGAATACACATGATGCGGATAGGACTGGTTGGATTTGGCGGTTATGGATGGACTTTGTATCAAAACATCCTGAAGGTTTCGGAAGAGTTGGATTGCCGCGTGGTTGCAGCGGCGGACAGCCATTTGGATAAATGCCCCGAAAAGGCGGAGGAATTGGCTGACAAAGGCGTGGAGCTTTTCTCCGACGCGCTGGAGATGTTCGAAAAATGCAAAGGCAAATGCGATGTAATGTACATCGCCACGAGTATCAATTCGCACATGCCGCTGGCGGTCGCAGCCGCCGGTGCAGGCTATCACGTCCATCTCGAAAAACCCCCAGCCGCCACCGTCCAGGAAATCGACGCCATGAGCAAGGCCTTCCGCGACGCGAATCTAATGTGCATGGTCGGCTTCCAGGGCGTTCACCTGGACCAGTACCGATGGGTGAAAGACCAAATTGTAAGCGGCCGCCTTGGCAAGGTCAAAACACTGACCTTTGTGGCGGGTGCTCCCCGAAATGCGACATACTATGCCCGCAACAACTGGGCCGCCAAACTCAAATCCAACGGAACCTGGGTGCTGGACGGCCCGGCGAACAACGCCCTTGCCCACCAGGTCAATCTCATGATGTTCTGGGCATCCGACAAAGCCAACGGATTCGCGACTCCGGCAGCCATCCGGGCGGAACTGTATACCACCGATCCGCTTGAGTCTCACAACACCGCCGCCATTGAAATCCAGACCGTCGAAGGGCCGACCGCCTATTTCATTGCCAGCCATGCCTCGGAAAAGCAGTTCGGCTCGATTACCATCGATGCCGAATTGGGACAACTCAGCATGGCAGGCGGCGAAGTAAAAATCACCTTTGCCGACGGCAGCGAGGAAAATGCCCCGCAAGGCCCGAGTTGCATCGAAGAGATGATCCGGAATTTCATCGGAGTCGTTCGCGCGGGCGACGCTTCAAAGATTCGTTGCAGCCTGGACGATGCCAGAAATATGACGATGGTTATCGACGGCGCTCACGAAAGCAGCAGCCGTATCCATCGGATCGATCCCGCCTTCGTCAAACAAGTCCGCCGCGACAACGGAGAAGAATTCACCGTAGTGGAAGGCCTTGACGA
>JAIORC010000308.1 GCA_021108335.1 Phycisphaerae bacterium | reverse complement strand
AGCGGGATTATCCAGTCCGAGGCGACTCCGATTACCGAGTGGGAAAACGTCGGCACGACGGTCAAGATTATTCCCTCGATCAACCAGGACGGCAGGATCGCTCTGCGATTCTTTATCGACGTCAGTTCGCCGATCGAGAACGGCGGCAGCATTCAATACATCGATTCCAACGGCGAGCAGCACGAGGTCAAGGTTACGACCATCGACACGAAGAAGGTTGAGACGATTATGGTCGGCAAGGACGGCCAGGCTATGGTTATCGGCGGATTGATCCGGGAGACGCTCCAGGATGTCGACGAATCCGTGCCGCTTCTCGGCGAGATGCCGCTGGCGGGGTTCTTCTTCAAGAAGCAGCAGAAGAAGAAGCTCAAGAAGGAGACGGTTATCCTGATTATCCCGCATCTGCTGGATTCGCCGAACCAGGTGGGCGGGCCTAGCGACGAGGTTCTCGACCGGCTGAGCAGCCATCCATACACGACCTGCAAGCTGGAGAATCTGCTGAAGTGCGACAGCAAGACCGGCAAGCTGGGCGTCCAGCAGCCGTTGCGGGACCCGGTGATTCCGGCGTTGAAAGAATTCGAAAAATACAGGCTTGTGCCGAAGCGGAAGCAAAAGCAGCCTGCCAGCCAAAGGATTCCAGCCGAAAAGAAAAAGCAGCCGGTTCAGTCGAAACCCGTCGGCGGGAAGACGACACCGACACCGGAGCAGAAAGACCAGGAGAAGAGAAACGTAAAATGACGAATATTTCGGATATACCGACCAACGAAGATGCTCAGCCGCCTGCAAATATCGGCGGGCCGGGCGGTTCGCGCAGGATTTCGTATCACATGGACGAGATGCTTGCGGAGACGGCCCGGCGGAACGCTTCCGACCTGCACCTGACGATAAACTCTCCGCCGCTGCTGCGTATCGGCGGCGAACTGGTCGCCATGGGCCAGGCGAACCTCACCGCTGCGGATACGGATCGCCTCTGCCGGGAGATTTTGACGCCGCGACACTTGGAGGTGCTGTCGCAGAAGCACTCGGCTGACTTGGCGATAAGCGTCGGGGACGCGGGGCGGTTTCGCGTGGCAGCCTATTACCAGAAGGGCAGCGTCAGTGTTGCCGTCCGGCGGCTTAGCGACGAAATTCTGCCGCTCGAATCGCTTGGGCTGCCCGACGTGCTGGGTGAGTTGAGCCAATTGCGGGACGGCCTGGTGCTGGTAACCGGGGCTACCGGCAGTGGCAAGAGTACCACGCTGGCGACGATTATCGACATGATCAACTCGACGAGCCGGCGGAATATCATCACCATCGAAGACCCGATCGAATACGTGCACCTCAACAAGCAGAGCATCGTGAATCAGCGGGAATTGTACACGGACGTCACGTCTTTCCCTGATGCGCTGCGGGAAGCACTGCGGGCCGACCCGGACGTGATTCTCGTCGGTGAAATGCGCGACCTGGACACCACCCGCACGGCGATCATGGCTGCCGAAACGGGGCACCTGGTATTTTCCACGCTGCACTCCCGCGACGCTGTTTCATCCATCAACCGCATGATCGGCCTGTTCGGGCCTGCCGAGCAGATGCAGATTCGCCAGCAGCTTTCGTCCGCGTTGAAGGCGGTGGTCTCGCAGCAGTTGCTGCCGTGCCGGGAGAACTCGGATCGAATCCCGGCGGTGGAGGTCATGATGGTAACGTCGGCTATCGGCAACTTGATTCGGCTGGGCAAGAACGAGCAGATTTACGCCGCCATCGAAACCGGCGTTAAACAGGGCATGGGGACCATGGAGCAATCGTTGATTCGGCTGCTCAAGGCAGGGCGTATCGACAAGGAAACTGCAATCCACGGTGCCCAGAACCCCGCAACCCTCCGGCAGAGACTGGCCCACAAATAAGATTTTTTATTTTCTACATTGAGGCAAACCGATGGCTAAGAAGAAGATAGGAGAATTTCTCGTCGAGAAGGGGCTGGTTTCCTGGAACGCCCTGCACGCTGCGCTGAACGCGCAGAAGCACACGCCCCAGAAGCTTGGCGGCTTGCTTGTCAAGCAGGGGGGGCTGGACGAATCACGCCTTACCGCCGCCCTGGGCGAATATTTCGGGCTTGAGGTTCTCAGCCAGGACGACATGGAATTGACGGCTGACGTTTTGCGGGCGATTCCCAAGCCTGTCGCCATGAAGCACGGCGTGATTCCCGTCGCACTTGGCAGCCGAAACGATCTTCGCGTCGCATGCGTAAGCCCTGTTTCCCGCGCGGCGCAGGAGAATCTTCGCCGGCTGACCGGCAAGCGAATTTGCCCGGCGCTGATGGGCCAGGCGGAATTTGACGAGCTGTTCGAGCGGGCATACGTCGAGCACGCCGAGGCTGTCGAAACCGCGCCGGTTGGAACTGTGGCGGACGCCGACGATCCGATTTCGCTGGTGGACGGTCTTATTCGCAAGGCCATCGCCCGCCGGGCGTCGGACATTCATCTCGAACCGCAGGATGCGGCGTTTGGTGTGCGGTATCGCGTCGATGGCGTGTTGCGGAAGGCGACCCAATTGCCGCCGGCTGTCGCTCCGGCGGTAATCTCGCGGCTTAAGGTGCTGGCGGCGATGGATATTTCCGACCGCCGCACGCCGCAGGACGGGGCCTTCGTCTTCCACCCGGAAAACGCGGACGGCCCGCCGATCAACATTCGCCTGTCCACTTTACCCTGCTGCCACGGCGAAAAAGCGGTTCTGCGTCTACTGCCGCCGCAGGATGCGGTCATTGGCATGGCGGATTTGGGCATGGGCCAGGAGATGCTGAAAATCTTTCGCGAGATTCTCCTCGTGCCGCACGGGATTATCATCGTTACCGGGCCGACCGGCAGCGGCAAATCCACGACGCTTTATTCGGTTTTGAACATGCTGCGGAACGACGCGTTCAATATCACTTCGATTGAAGACCCCATCGAGCTGAAGATGAGCGGCATCAATCAGGTGCAGGTGGACACAGCCAACAAGGTCAGCTTCGCCGGGGCGTTGCGGTCGATTCTGCGGCAGGACCCGGACATTATCATGGTCGGCGAAATTCGCGACGCGGAGACCGCCCACCTGGCGCTGCGGGCTGCGTTGACCGGGCATCTGGTGTTGACTTCGCTGCATACCAACGATTCGCTCAGCGCGTTTACGCGGCTGTTGGACATGGGCTGCGAGCCGTTTCTGCTGGCGTCGTCTATCCGGGCTGTGCTGGCCCAGAGACTTGTGCGGAAAATCTGCCCCCATTGCGGCGGGCAAAATCCCGCAGACCCGGCTGAGCTGGAATTGCTGGGGATATCGCCGGATTCGGGTGGGAAACTCCACAGTCCCGGCGGCTGTTTCCACTGTCAGAATACGGGCTTTCGCGGCAGAACGGGGCTGTTTGAACTGCTGACCATAGATGAACAATTACGCAGCCTTGTTTCGCGGGGGGCGAATCCCGTGGAGTTGCGGCAATACGCCGAACGCAAGACTATGCGAATGCTCGGCGACGACGGCGTAGCCAAGGTGCTCGAAGGCGTAACGACCGCCGGCGAAGTGCTCAAGGCGACGATGGGATACTGATATGGCGAGCTTCAAATACAATGCGGTAAACGCCGCCGGCACGAAAGTTTCCGGGACAATCAGCGGCGAGACGATTTCCCAGGCTGCCGACAAGCTTCGCAGCCAGGGTCTGGCGATTACCGACCTTGGCGAAAGCGAAGGCGAAAGTGGCGACGCGACAGCCGGCGGTGCGGCGGCGATGGACGCGCGGGCGATGTTTTCCGTGGTACGCAGCGGCGACGTGGTGTTGCTCTTTAAGCAACTGGCCTCGCTGGCTGCTTCGGGCATAACGCTGGTAAGCGCGTTGGGCGTTCTGGAGCAGCAGGCCGGCAAAAGGCGATTGCGGTATATGCTGTCGCAAATTCGCCGCGACGTGGAAGCCGGTACGCCGCTGAGCGAGGCGATGGCGAGATTTCCGCGAACCTTTCCGGTCGTCGTTACGAGTACGATCAAGGCAGGCGAACTCAGCGGCTTGATGGACGAGGCGTTGAACCGCATCGCCGGGCAACTGGAAGATAGCGCCGCGTTCCGAACGCAGATGTTCAGCAGCCTGATGTATCCGACCGTTCTCGTCGTGGCGGTTATCACGGTTTCCGCCTTTCTGGTGGGGTACGTCATTCCCAAAATCGTCCCGTTTCTGAAGGTTCAGGGCGGGCGGCTGCCGTGGAACACGCGGTTTCTCGTGGAGATGTCCGAGGTACTGCAAACGTATTACCCGCAAATCCTGGGCTGGGTTGGCGGCGTCGCGGTGTTGCTGGTCGTAACGTACAAGACGGTTGCGGGCCGATATCTCATCGACCTTTACAAAATGCGTATTCCCGTAATCGGGCCGACCTTTCGCCTTGCCGCAGTTGTCCAGTTCGCCAAAACCGTCTCGACCCTGCTCAACAGCGGCGTGCCGATGCTGGAATCGCTCAAAGCCGCCCGCCAGACCATAAATAACGCCGCGATGCAACGGGTCATCGATAATATGATAAATCGAGTGATGGCCGGGGATAACCTTTCGGCTCCCATCGCCAGGGCTACCGGCGTATTTACCCCCATAATCGGCAGTATGGTCAAGATGGGCGAGGAAACCGGCGGCATGGGCGGCGCGCTGGAACTCGCCGCCGGCATACATCAGACCATGCTCCAGACGCGGCTAAAGAGAATGACATCCCTCATCGAACCAGTCCTGACGGTCGTCATGGGCGGCATAGTGGGATTCGTAGCCTGGGCACTGATCGCGGGCATGATGTCGATGTATTGAGGCCTAAAATGCCTGATGTTTGGGTGGCATGGCTTGCTTGCAAGCCATGTGTTTTTCCCGACCCCCGCGTGGGTGCAAGCCCCCACCTTACAATCATGTCGGGTGGCATGGCGACACCGCAGGTCTCGCCACGATGAATCCTATACATGCTTCTGCAAGCAGAAGCATGGCACCCGACAATTTCCCATGATGTCGGGTGGTCCCCTGGGGAAAAGATCGATTCACAATTTCTACGCCATTCCTTTCTCAAAACCACCAAACATTCATTCGCCATCGTGTATCTATCTTTCGTGGCTGAAAGCTTCGCTTCCCGCCACGGCACCCACGCGTTTTTTTACCGCATGCTTCTGCAAGCAGAAGCACGGCACTCAACACACCCGGCAAAGATCAGGCGGCAGATATTCTATTGGCTTGGCGGTTGCTGTTGTTCTGGCGGAATTTGTCCGGCTTGCATTTGTCCGGGTGGGACGGCCAGGTTTGGATCCATAAGAACTGGCGGCTGCTGGACGCCTGATGCGTAATCTTTCAGTAGTGGGAGTTTTTCCCGTACTTCGCGGCTCATTCGGCTGTTGGGATATGCCCGGATAATTTCCTCGCCGGTTGCCACAGCCTTGTTCCATTCCTGCTCGGTAACGGCGATGGCAAACTGTACGCCGAGGTTATGCAGCTTCTTTTTGAACACGTCGCGGGCGGATTCCGTCAGCGCGGCGGCTTCATGGGGAGTGAGGTACTTGTCGAGTTCTTCGAGCAGCCTGATACTACGCTCGACGTCGTTGATGCTGCAGGCTTCGCCGTATTCCTTCAGCAGTTGGCCCTTGTAGGCGTTCCAGGCGTCCCGGATTCGGTTGGGCAGAGCGGTGACGACAGGTTTGTCTGGGAACAGCGCCAGCAGCCGTTTGGTTTCCCGCCGAGCCTGCTGCCATTCCCGTTTGTCGATAATCGACTGGATGCGTTTGATTGCGGCGTCGATTTTTTCGTCCACCGTCGCCTGTTTCGTGGCTTCGATTTCCTTGCGGAGTCTGGCGGCTTCATCGACCATACCCATAGTGGTTTCCATACGGGTAATCATTGCCTCGGCGGACTTGTAATCCTGCCGCAGCAGCATGGCATGGATATGTTCCTGCAGGGCTTCGCATTCCTGTTCGTGGTAGATGAGGCTCTTGGCGTGATCGGACAGGCGGGCCAGGCTCGCGAGGCTTTGGATATCCAGGCCCTGGTTTCGCAGTGCGGTTGCAACACGATTCATGTCATTGGCGGTATTTTCCGCCGCGGCCAGAGTTGCTACCAGCACCTGTATCACGCCGAAGATCACGACAGCCACCCCTATGGAAATTAAAATCATAACAATATTGAGGACATGATCCGACGATTTTGCCGAGTCGTCCGATATGATGGCAACGACGGTTTGGATAATGGCAGTAGCAAGCCCAATGACAAGCAGGGTCAGTACTACGAGCAACACCAAACGCGAGGTTTTGACAATCCAGTGATACGTTTCATTTTCGTTCGTCATATGACGGCCTCCTGTTGGATCAGAAGATTCCCAGTAGCAATGACTTGCGAGCCTTGCCAGCCGACCCGCACTCTTTATAGATTTAATGTAAGACGGCGCGGGGTAAATGTCAATTGTCTGTATAATACCATTTTCAGAAATTGTGATTTTCCCGGTGGATGCACTCTTGCGATTTTTCGCTTGTGCCTGTAGCATAAATCGGGAGTTTACCGGGTTTAACAGCAGGAAATTATCATGCCGCACGAGCAGATGAACGAGCAACAGGTCGCCGCTTATTTGTCCATGGACCTCCGCGAGGTCGTGCGGATGGCCTCCCGCGAGACCATTCCCTGCCGAAAACTCGGCGATCAGAAATTCATTTTCCGCAAAAGCCAGATCGATCACTGGGTCTGGCAGCAGATGCACAATTTCGACCACAAGACGCTGGCAGGTATTGAGAAGGGGGTAAGCGACTACCACGGCTTCGACGCCTCCGAGCCGCTGATTTGCCCGTTGATTCCCGATAACGGCATCATCGTGCCGCTGGCAGCTAAGACCCGGCAGGCGGTTCTTGGGGATTTGCTCGATATCGCCGAGGCTGCGGGGTTAGTCTATGCCCGCCAGGAAATTCTGGACGAATTGCGCGGGCGGGAGTCTCTCTGCAGCACAGCCTTGCTGCCGGGCGTGGCGCTGCCGCATCCGAGGCATCCGCTGCCGTACGATATCGCCGCGAGTTTTATCGTCGTCGGGCTTAGCGACAGGGGTATTCCCTTCGGGGCAGAGGGCGGCTCGCTGACCAGGTTGTTTTTCCTGCTCTGCTGCAAGGACGACCGAACGCATCTGCACGTGCTGGCCAGGCTGGTGCGGATGATCGAACCGGCGGGGACCATAGACCAACTGCTGGCTGCGGAAACCGCGGAAGAACTGGCGGAAATATTGGCGCATAAAGAAATGGAAGTGCTTAATCAACAGTGAGTTATAGGAAAACCGGGAGACGAACCGATGAAATGGATTTTAATGAGACGCAATATTTTTCTTGCCAGCCTGCTTTTGCTGGGTTTTGTAACCGGCTGTGGCCTTTCGACGGAGCATATGCTCAAGAGCGGGCGGATTGACGATCACCGCCGTGTCGATGTCGGCGACGGCGTGGAGATCGACTGCTGGATAATCCAGCCGCGCGGCAAGGCCAAGGCATCGGCTGGTGAGACTGCGCCGACCGTTATCCTTCTGCATCCCATGCTGATGGATAAATCGTGGTTCCTGGGGCTGGGCGAGAAGCTGGCGAAGAAGGGTTGGACTGTCGTGCTGCCGGACCTACGACACCACGGGAAGAGTGGGGGAGCTCATATTACCTGGGGTGCGAAGGAAAAGTCCGATATCTGGAAGCTGGTAAATTTACTGATTCGGGAAAAGCAGATTACGCCGGATATATATGTGATGGGGGCCTCGCTTGGCGGATGCGTAGCTGTGCAATATGCCGCGGTCGACCCGCGTTGCAAGGGGGTGCTGGCGTTGGTGCCGCCGACAGGCGTGCGGGGCGTTGTCCGAAGAAAATGGCCGCTCGGCACGAGGCCTTTCATCAAAAGCGAGATTCAGCGCGAATGTCGCCAGGGCGGTTATCGCAGCCCGGACGACGCCGACGCGGTACTGGCGGCGAAGAAATTGCGTTGCCCGATTATCCTGGTCTCCGCCAAGCTTGATATGACCGTGCCGGCTTCCCAGGTCGAGGAAATCTACAAGGCAGCCCCGCAGCCCAAGAAGTTGATTTCCATCATGGCGAATCACACGACGGTCCAGAAGTGGCGGGACGACTGGATTATCCAGCAACTGGAGAAGTTGCGGACGATGGGCAAGCCGGCTGCGACGGAGCCGAAGCCGAAAATTAAAACCAAAACACCGCCCGCCGGGTCGTCGCCGAAGAAAAATCGCAAAACCCCATAAAAGCATGGCTGACTCCGCGAGACATGAACTGTTTGACGAGGACTTTCTGACCAGGTTGGGCGGGCTGCACCTTATCGTCAAGCGACTTGCCGCCAGTACCACGCCTGGGCCTGTCCACAGCGGCGCAGTGGGCGACGGGCTGGAATTCGCCGACCATCGTGCCTATGCACCGGGCGACGACATCCGCTTTATAGATTGGCCTTACTACGCCCGCATGGAAAAGCTCCTGCTCCGCCTGTTCCACAAGCACAGCGAATCGGACGTGGCGGTGCTGCTGGACTGCTCGGCTTCGATGGCGGCGGGCGGCCGGGCCGAGCCGTTCGACTACGCCAGGCACGTAGCGGCGGCATTGGCATACGTGGCAATGGGCAGCGGCCGGCGTGTGGTGCTCCTGCCATTTGCTTCCGACCTCGGCGAACCTATGCGAACCGGCAGAGACCGGGCGAATATTCTGCCGCTGCTGGACTATCTCGCGGCGCTTCCGCCTCGCGGCAAGACGGATATGCTCGCGGCTGCGGTGTCGTTCGATCACCGCTATCGTCACGCGGGAACGGTGTTTCTCATCAGCGATTTTTACGACGGCCGGGAGCAATTGCCCGACGTGCTGGCGCGGCTGGGCAACCGCCGCCGCGATGTTGTCGCGCTGCATACGTTTTCGCCGGAAGACCGTGACCCTGCCCCGGCAGGCCCTGTACAACTCGAACACGCCGAAACCGCCAGCCGTGTGAATCTGCAAATCACCGAGCCGTTGCGGGACAGTTACCGCCGGCGGTGGCAGGCGTTTCGCGAAGAATTGGAATTCGCATGCAACAGCCGGCAGGCGACATACGTAGCCGCCCCCGGCGACCTGCCGTTCGACCAGTTGATACTCCAAACCCTGCGGCAGGCCGGCGTGCTGGGGTAA
>JAIORC010000340.1 GCA_021108335.1 Phycisphaerae bacterium | reverse complement strand
CGCGACATGGCCAGCCTGACTCGCTGGATGGGCAACACGTTCGAAAAAACCTTCAGTTGGCAGATTATTCACCTTCGGGTTCCCGTCTCAGAAATGCACGATGCCCCTTTCCTTTACATTAACGGCTCCGAGGAACCGGAATTTACCGACAAAGACCTCGCCAAAATACGAACATTCGTGTATCAGGGCGGAACCATATTTTGCGTAAGTGCACACAAGACCTCTAAATTCTGCGTAAAGATGCGCGAGATTTACGGCAAGCTCTTCCCTCGATATGAGTTAACCAAGTGCGAGACGGATCACCCGATTTACTCCTCCTACTTCAACACAAAAGGCAAGCCTGAACTGTACATCATGTCTAACGGAATTCGCCCGTTGGTAATCCATAGCGATAACAATCTCAGTCGCGCCTGGCAGACGGGATTTTGCGGTCCCAAAAAAAGGGAATTCGAAATCGGCGTCAATATGGTCCGATATGTCACGGGACGCTTTGAAAATCTCCGGCCTCGAGGTGTCAGCCATTGGCCTGAGGCTAAAAAGGTGCATACCACAAAAACGTTATGCGCCGCCCGGCTGAAATTTTCCGGTAATAACAATCCCGAACCGCTCGCATACAAGCGATTTGCCGCGCTAATGGCGCAAAAGCATAATACGCGAATCGTGTTTGCCAAACCCAGGACTCCAGTTCCCGCCACGGCGGCCAACCGCGTTCTCGGCGGTGTTGTAGGTGGGGACATGATCTCCATCTCGGAACTGCCGGGCAGCAAGGCGCAAGTGGCCCTGATAGATGGAACAGCGTCTTTCAGCCTCGGTGAAAAAGATGTCGATCTCCTGAAAAAATGGGTCAACAGCGGCGGAACCCTGGTATTCAACGCTATCGGCGGAAGCAAAACGTTCGCCAAAGCCGCGAAAAAACTCCTGGCCCAAATGTACGAAGACAACCAATTGGTCGAACTGCCGGTAGACTCCAAAATTTACACTTTGAAGGACTTGAATATCGGCAAGGTAAAATACCGCGCATCTCAAAAACGAGTTGATTCCCGCCAGAGGCCCAGCTTGATGGCAATCATGCTGAAAAACCGTCCGGCGATCATCCTCAGCCAGGATGATATCACCGCCGGCCTGGTTGGTTACCCCAGCGGCCTGGTGAATGGCTACAAGCCGGAAGATGCCTTCGACATCATGCGAAATATCATGCTGATCGCTTCGCCCCCGCCCCCTCAAAAAAAGTAAAGGGAACCTCATAAGGTTCCCTGAAAATGCGCATGTATCGCGCGGCGGCCATCTCTGACCGCCGCGCGAAATCATGGTGTATTATTTCTTTGCCTTGGCTTTTGCTCTTGCCTTGGCCCTGGCTTTGGCCTTTGCTTTTGCTTTGATCCTGGCTTTTTTGGGCATCCACGTTGGCAGGGAATAGTGCGACTGGATGATTTTCCAGCGGCCGTCTTTTTTGCACTTGCGGAGCACCATGGTCTGTCGCCCGTTGTACTTCCGCTTTTTGCCGCCCTTGATCTTGACCACTCCCTTAATACCGGAGGCAAGCCACGCGATATCGCCGCACGCCGATACGCGTGTCCATGTCCGCCTGTAGGTCGAGACTTTTATTCTGGCAAAGTCCCGCTTCAAGGCTTTGCGGATGGCCTTGCGTCCTCTGCAGACGTCGCCCCTGAGCGCGCCGATTACAGTAATCCGCTTGCCGGAAGTAAACAGGGACATGACCTTCTTGATATTCTTTTTGGTGTAGGCTTCGTCCATCTCATCGGCAACGGCCAGTATCTCTTTTTCCGTCTGCTTGCTGGGCACGACGCACTTGCATTCGCCGGGCTTAACCTCCTCGCAGCCGGTCGCCAGCATTCCCCCAGCCAGCAAAACCATGCACAACGCAATCCACAACCCATTCGCCATAATCCGTGTTTTTCCCGTCATGATACTCTCCTGAAAAAGTGGTTCCCATGCTCCAGACAATACCGCTACGAAGTGATATTCTATTACATCCCCCGGCGAAACAATATCGGAATTTAAATTTTCATGAGCAAAAAAACAGTTCCGGCGTTTCTTCACAATTCTTCTTTGAGCTTTCGCAGCAGTTCCATCGCCTGGATTGGCGTCATGTTGTCCAGGTCGGCGTGTTTGATTTCGCTGGCGACTCGCGTTGCCGGGTCGGCAAAGAGGTTCATTTGCTCAGCCGCCTTTTTTGCCCGGGCAGCCAGTTCCGGCATGTCCAGGCCGTTGGCGACGTGGGCCTGCAACTGCGGCAGAATGCCCTTGGCCCGGTCGATTACCTCCTTCGGTACGCCGGCCAGCCGGGCGACGTGTACGCCGTAGCTCTGATCGGTACCGCCTTTTACAATCTTGTGCAGGAAGATGACTTCGTCGGCCCATTCGCGGACGGCAACGTTGAGATTCGTCGTGCCGTCCAGCAGCGTTTCCAGTTCGGTCAGTTCGTGGTAATGCGTGGCGAAGAGTGTGCGACACTTCACATGCAGGGCGATGTATTCGCAGATCGCCCACGCCAGGCTCAGCCCGTCGCAGGTGCTTGTGCCCCGGCCTACTTCGTCGAGAATCACCAGGCTGCGGCTGGTCGCGTTGTTGAGAATGTTCGCCGTCTCAACCATCTCCAGCATGAACGTCGATAGGCCTTTGGTCAGTTCGTCGGCGGCTCCGACGCGGGTGAATATCCGGTCGGCCAGGCCGATTGTCGCGGACTCAGCGGGTATGAAGCTGCCCGTCTGGGCCAGCAGCGTCAGCAGTGCAACCTGGCGAATGTACGTTGACTTGCCAGCCATGTTCGGGCCGGTAATCATCAGCAGGCGATTGTCCTTGGCGTCCATGGCGACGTCGTTCGGCACGAAGGTTTCCCGCAGTTGCTCAGCCAGCACAGGATGCTTGCCGCCAACGATGTGCAGCGTGTTTTCCTGCGTGATGGTCGGGCGAACATAGCCGCGCTGCGACGCCAGTTCCGCAAGGCTGCTCAACACGTCGAGGGTGGCGATCGCGTCGGCTGCTTTTTGGAAGGCCTCGAGGTCATCGAGCAGTTCGAGACGGATTTCCTCGAAAAGTTTATGCTCAAGTTCCTTGGCCCGCTCGGCTGCGGTGAGCACTTCGCTTTCGTACTTCTTCAGTTCGTCGGTGATGTACCGTTCGGCGTTTTTGAGGGTCTGCTTGCGGACGAATTCCGGCGGAGCTTTTTCCGAATGGGCGTGGGAAATTTCGATGTAATAGCCGAAAACTTTGTTGAAGCCCACCTTCAGTGGAATGCCCACCCGCTGGGCCTCGCGCCGCTGATACTCAGCCAGCCAGCTTTGGCCTTTCGTGCCGATGTTCCGCAGGCGGTCGAGTTCCTCGTTATATCCCTTCGCGATTACGCCGCCCTCCCGCAGCAGGTTCGGGCAATCCGGGTCGATGGACTTCGCGATGCACGCCGCCGGGCCGTCCAGGCCAAGGAACGCGGGCTTAAACTCCGCGACCAGTTCCGCCGCATCCTCGCCGATCCGCTCCGCCAGTGACGGCAGGATTTCCAGCGTCTGGCCCAAGGCTACGAGTTCGCGAGGCCGTACGCGCGCCATCGCGATATTCGTGGAAATGCGATCGATCTGCGAGCAATCGGCCAGCAGTTCGCGGATCGCGCTCAGGCGGCTGCGGTCGTCGAGGAAATACTGCACCGCGTCCTGCCGGGCGAGAATGGCTGAGTAACTGACAAGCGGATACGTCAGCCATCGCTCCAGCAGGCGAGCGCCCAGGCCGGTAGCGGTTTGGTCAACACAGCCCAACAGGCTGCCCGCCCGCGAATTGCTCCGCAAGGTGCGGTGAACCTCCAGGCATCGCAGCGTGTTGCCGTCGATTATCATGTAGTCCGCCCGCTCGAACTTCCGCAGCTGCCGGATGTGCCCCAGCGCGTCTTTCTGCGTTTCGCGGAGATATTCCACCACGGCACCGGCTGCCGAGACGCTTTCGTCCCAGCCGTCCAAACCGAAGCCTTCGAGCGTGGTAACCTTGAACTGATCGTGCAGGGCGGTAACGGCTGCGTGGGAATCGAACACCCAGGGCGGCCGGCTGGTAGCCAGCGCTTCGGTCGCGCCGGTAAGATTCTCCCGCCACGCGGGGCTGTCGAAGTCGCTGCCCTCGGCGAAGATAACCTCGGCGGGGCGAATGCGGATAAGTTCGTCGGTAACGTGGTCGGCTGGGGCGGTCATCGTCCAGAACGCCCCGGAAGACAACTCCACCCACGCCAGCCCAACTTGCGGATCGGCTGCCCCTTTAGCGGAACCGGCGGCGGTGCTTCCCTTCGCGAAAATCGCAGCCAGGTAATTGCCCTCCCGCTGATCGAGCATGGTTTCGTCCGTCAGCGTGCCGGGGGTAACCAGGCGAACCACATCCCGTTTTACCACGCCCTTGGCCTGCTTGGGGTCTTCGGTTTGCTCGCAGATCGCTACGCGAATCCCCGCCCGGACCAATCTGCCGAGATAATTGTCCAGCGCGTGATACGGCAGCCCAGCCAGCGGAATCGCGTTCGGGCCTTTGTTGCGGGCGGTCAGCGTCAGGCCCAGCACACGCGACGCGGTGCGGGCGTCCTCGTAGAACATCTCGTAGAAATCGCCCATGCGAAACAGCAGCAGATAATCGGGGTACTGCTCCTTGAAGCCGTGATACTGCCGCATCGCCGGCGTGTCGAGTTGTTGATTTCGCTCTGTCATCCCAGACTGCGAATGATAGACGCTACGGACGATTCGGGCAAGAGCCGGCAGGGAAATGTTCCGGCGGTTCTTTCCGCAATTCTACACGGTCCCCAGGGGACCGTGCCACCCAACGTGTTATGCGGCAGGTTGCAAACCCCTTGGGGGCTGCATAACCTACTGTTCAGATTTGGGCGGTGGGCAAAAGAGATGTTTTTTGCCGCCACGCAAAAGCACGCCAAACCCGCCGCAAAATATCAGCGCGAGCGTCGAAACATCCGGCGTGGTACTGAACACATAGCTGCCACCGGTGCCGTCGTCATCCTCAGAAGCTCCCGCGAAAAAGTAATCCCCAGAAACATCCACCGACGAGCCGAACATGTCACTCGCCGCGCCATCGGCTGCGGTGATTTTGCCCGTTTGTGTCCAGGTTTCTCCGATTAACTCAAATATATACGCCGAGCCGGAATCATCTCCATCATCATCGTCCAACTTGGCACCGATAATAATCTTCCCGCCGTCAATCGCTACCGAATAGCCGAAGTTGTCTCCCCCCGCCGCGTCATCCGCGGTGAGTTTTGCAATCTGCGTCCACTCGTCGCCATTACGCTTGAATACATAAGCCGAGCCGGAAGTGGCACCGTCCCTGTAAGCTCCCGCCACAGCATAGTCACCGGAAATCGCCACCGAACAGCCAAAATAATCATCCTCCGTCGCATCGGAGGCAGTAAGTTTAGCCTGTTGGCCCCAAGTATCTGTCCCACCCTGATCCTTGTAGAAAATGTACGCCGAACCGGAACTGGCTCCGGCGTCATCGTTACCATGAGCACCGACAATAGCATACAACCCGGAAACAGCTACCGATTTGCCGAAGTTGTCATACGCCGCTGCATCGGAGGCAGTAAGCTTGGCCTGTTGTCCCCAGCTATTCGTCCCGCCCTGATCCTTGTAGAAAACGTAGGTTGAGCCGGAATAGCTACCTGCGTCATCGTTGCCATAAGCACCGGAAACAGCATATGACCCGGAAACAGCTACCGATTTGCCGAAATAGTCACTTGCCGCGGCATCGGAGGCTACCAGTTTCGCCTGCTGCCCCCAGCTATTCGTCCCACCCTGATCCTTGTAGAAAATGTAGGCAGAACCGGAAGAACTCCCAGCGTCGGAATTGCCATAAGCACCGGAAACAGCATAGCTACCTGAAGCACTCACCGAGTAGCCAAAATAATCGCACACCGCCGCGTCGGACGCGACAAGCTTTGCCTGTTGGCCCCAAGCGCCCACCCCACCTTGATCCTTGTAGAAGATGAAAGCGGCACCGGATACGATTCCGGCCTCTTCATTGTAATAAGCACCGGAAACGGCATAAGAACCCGAGATGCCCACCGAACAGCCAAAATAATCACCCGCCGCCCCATCCGTCAGCTTTGCGTCCTGAACGACATCCGCCCAGCCGGCCCCGGCCAGCCCAACCAAAACCGCTACAGCAAATCCCAATACGATAATAAATTTGTGTCTACGCATAATATTTATTTCCCCTTACCACGTAAAAGCGCGCCAAACCCGCCGACAAGCAGCAGCGATAACGTCGAGACATCCGGCGTGGTGCTGAACACATAGCTGCTGCCGCCGTCGTCGCCGTAAGCGCCCCCGAAGAAGTAATCCCCCGACACACCCACCGAATAGCCAAAATAGTCACCCGCCGCGCCATCGGCTGCGGTGATTTTGTCCGTCTGCGTCCAGGTTTCCCCGATTAACTCGAATATATACGCCGATCCAGACTCAGTTCCATCGTCATTATCCGAATAGGCACCGACAATGATCTTATCCCCGTCAATCGCTACCGAACGGCCAAACTCATCACCAACCGCCGCGTCGGAGGCGGTGAGCTTTGCAATCTGTGTCCACTGGTCGCCATTGCGTTTGAAAACATAAGCCGAGCCGGAATCGTCACCATTGTCATCGTTCCCATAAGCTCCCGCCACAGCATAATCTCCGGAAATCGCTACCGAAGTGCCAAACTTATCATTCTCCGCCGCATCGGAGGAGGTGAGCTTTATCTGCTGGCCCCAAGTGTTTGTCCCGCCCTGATCCTTGTAAAATATGTAGGCCGAGCCGGAACTGGCTCCGTTGTCGTCGTCTCCATAAGCACCGGCAATAGCATATGACCCGGAAACAGCAACCGAAGAGCCGAAAAAATCAAATCCCGTAGCATCGGATGCGGTAAGTTTGGCTTGCTGACCCCAACTATTTTCCCCACCCTGATCCTTGTAGAATACGTAGGCTGAACCGGAAAAACTTCCGCCATCGTCGTTTCCAAAGGCTCCGGATATGGCGTAGGTGCCGGAAATCGCTACCGATTTGCCGAAGTAGTCCTCTCCCGCGGCATCGGAGGCAGTAAGCTTTACCTGTTGGCCCCAACTGTTCGTCCCGCCCTGATCCTTGTAGAATACGTAGGCTGAGCCGGAATAGCTATCGTTGCCATAAGCACCTACGATCGTATAGGCGCCGGAAATATTTGCCGAGTGCCCGAAGTAATCATCCGCCGCCGCATCGGATGCGGTAAGCTTTGCCTGTTGGCCCCAAGTATCCACCCCGCCTTGGTCCTTGTAGAATATGTAGGCTGAGCCGGAATAGTTTCCGTCGTCATCATTTCCATCGGCACCGACAACGGTATAGAAACCCGATATGCCCACTGAGAAGCCGAACCGGTCATCCGCCGCCGCGTCCGAAGCCGTCAGCTTTGCGTCCTGAACGACATCCGCCCGGCCGACACTGGTCAGCCCAACCAGAACCGCCGCCGCAAGTCCCGATACGATGATAAATTTGTGTCTACACATAATATTTATTTCCCCTTATCGCGTAAAAGTACGCCAAACCCACCGAGAATCAACAGTGCGAGCGTCGAGACATCCGGCGTGGTGCTAAACACATAGCTGCCGCCGGTATTGCTGTCGTCACCGTAAGCTCCCGCGAAAAAGTAATCCCCCGAAACATCCACTGACGCGCCGAACATATCCCCCGTCGCGCCATCGGCTGCGGTGATTTTACCCGTCTGCGTCCAGGTTTCCCCGATCAACTCGAATATATACGCCGACCCGGAACCATCTCCATTGTCATCATCCCAATAGGCGCCGATAAGGATCTTATCCCCGTCGACAGCTACCGAATAACCAAACCTGTCTCCCGCTGCCGCGTCATCTGCGGTGAGTTTTGCGACTTGTGTCCACTGGTCGCCGTTGCGTTTGAAAACATAAGCCGAGCCGGACTCGCTGCCATTGTCATCGTCTCCATAAGCCCCCACGACGGCATAGTCACCGGCGATAGCTACCGTTTGGCCAAAATTATCAACCTCCGCCGCATCGGAAGCAGTAAGTTTTATCTGCTGACCCCAGTTATCCGCCCCGCCCTGATCCTTGTAGAATATGTAGGCTGAACCGGAATCGATTCCGGTGTGGTCGCTACCATGGGCACCAACGATAGCATATGACCCGAAAACAGCAACTGATCTGCCGAAGAAGTCCCCCGCCGCTGCATCGGAGGCGGTAAGCTTTACCTGTTGGCCCCAATTGTTCGTCCCGCCCTGATCCTTATAGAACATGTAGGCTGAACCGGAACTGGCGCCGTTGTCATCGTTGCCGTGAGCACCGGAAATAGCGTATGACCCGGAAATAGCAACCGATTTGCCGAAGAAGTCATATCCTGCAGCGTCGGAAGCAGTAAGCTTTACCTGCTGACCCCAGTTATTCGTCCCGCCCTGATCCTTGTAGAATATGTAGGCCGAGCCGGAAAGGCCTCCGTTATCAGCGTTGCCGTAAGCGCCTACAACTGTATAGGCGCCGGAAATATTTACCGAGCGTCCGAAGTAATCGCCCAGATCCGCGTCGGATGCCGTCAGTTTTACCTGCTGGCCCCAGTTGCCCACCCCGCCTTGATCTTTATAGTAAATGTAAGCAGAACCAGAATCGGAACTGGAATCATCATTTCCATAAGCACCAGAAACAACATAGCCACCGGATATCCCCACCGAGTAACCAAAATAATCACCCTCCGCCGCGTCCGATGCCGTCAGCTTTGCGTCCTGGACGACATCCGCCCAACCGGGGCTGACCAGACCGACTAGAACCGCCGCCGCAAGTCCTGATACGATAATAAATTTGTATCTACGCATAATATTTATTTCCCCTTACCACGCAAAAGCACGCCAAACCCGCCGACAAGCAGCAGCGCGAGCGTCGAGACATCCGGCGTAGAAGTGTACACATAGCCGCTGCCGCCATCGTCGTCGCCGTAAGCCCCCACAAAAAAGGAGTCCCCCGAAACATCCACCGAACCGCCGAAATAGTCACTCGCCACGCCATCGGAAGCGGTGATTTTGTCCGTCTGCGTCCAGGTTTCCCCGATTAATTCGAATACATACACCGAGCCGGAACCATCTCCATTGTCATCATCCCAATAGGCGCCGATAAGG
>JAIORC010000012.1 GCA_021108335.1 Phycisphaerae bacterium | reverse complement strand
AGCGAGGCGAACAGCGGCAGGAGGTCTTTGTCTTCCGTGGAGCGAAGGCCGGCCAGTATCAGCGGCAGCCGATGGTTCTCGGACATCGCCTCCAGAAAATAGCTCTCGGCCCGTTCAACCGAAGCCGCCGGCACAGCGGCAACCACCGGCATACAAACTACCGCCGACAAAATCGTTACTGTCACAATATGAAAAATATGTCGAATCAAAATAACATTCTCCTCGTAAGTTCAGGGAGATATTTAAGCACATTTCACCTTAAAACGCACCGATTTGTTCCCCGATTTCCAATTTCCACCCTATCGGTTCGCGGCTCATGGGAATCCTGGGCTTTGTCAGAAAACGGGCATATGGAAATATTCGGCCAAAAATCGGCGTTTTGCCCGGGGAATGTTTGACACTCGCGGCAAAAGAGAATATTTTTGGTATGGTAGCTTGGAAATGTTGGAAATGGATGCTAAAGCGGGGCGTAACGTGAGAAATTTTTGCATATTTTGCCTTGGCCTGCTGGTGGCTGCGGGGATGCTTCAAAACGTTTCCTGCGCGCCGGAGGTTGCTGCGCCGGAGTTGACCGCCGATCAGCAGTTGGAATTCGACACGCTCAAGGCCCAGTTACTGGACGTCAAGCGAGCCAGCCGGACGCGATTTGAGGCGGCAAGGCTGTTGCTGGGCAAGCCATACCCACAGGCCGTCCAGACCCTCCGCCAACAACTAGCCGACCCTTCCAATCCGTCCGCCCAAATCGCCATTGCCGAGGCTATCGCGCTGGACGGGGGCGACAGGAAAGTTTTCATCAAGCCGCTTTTCGGAATGTTGACCGGCGATGAGCCTCTGGTTCGCCCGTTGGCAGCCGACGCCCTGGTAACATATCACGACCACGGCGTGATCGCTCGACTGATTGCGATAGCCCGGAATCGCGGCAAAGATCGGGCGGTTCGCCTGGTGGTCATCAAGGCCTTCCAGCGCGTCGTGAGCAAGCGATGCATCGGGGCGCTGGTGGATTTGCTGGGCGACCCGGACCCGACAATACGGACCGGGGCAGCCGAGTCGCTCCAGAAGCTCACGGGGATGTACGCCTTCGGGGCCAGCCGAGCCCAGTGGCGGCAGTGGTGGAAAAAGAATCGCAACAAGGACCGGCTGGCATGGCTGGAGAGCATGACCGACGGGCTGGCGAGGGCGAAAATGTCTCTCGAAAAGAGCAACGCCCAACTGCGGCAGCGGCTGGTCAAGGCCAAGGAAGAACTGTACAACGCATCCGCCAAGACTCATCGGCCCGGAATCGTTCTGGCGATGCTGAACGACCCGGTGGAAGACATTCGCCTGCTGGGTGCGACCCTGACGAACAAGATGATCGAGTCCAACGAGACGATCACCCCCGAGCTTCGCCAGCGGGTACGGATGATGCTGGACGACGGCGACCCGCGGATTCGTAACGTCGCAGCCATGCTGGAAGCGTCACTGGCGGACAGACGAACGGTTCGCCTTTTACTGCGACGTTTGCGGAGCGAGACCCAGCCGGCTGTGCGAGTTGGGCTGTTTGGGGCGATTGGGCAGGTCAAGGATCCCAAGGCGCTGCCGGCGGTGATTATGGGAATTCGCAGCCAGGAGAACTCCGAGGCTACCGCCGCCGCCAAAGCGATGGGACGCATTGCCGCGGAAAAACCGCTGACCGCAGTGCAACAGGCAATTGCCGCCGAGGCACTGGTGCAGCGATATACCCAAGCCGGCAAAAAAAACAGCGAAGAATTGCGGGAGGCGCTGCTGGAAGCGATGGCCGTCGTGGCGGATAAACGCGCCGCGGCATCCCTGATCGATGCCCTCACCGACAAGGCTGGCGTGATTCGCCTTGCCGCCGTTACCGGGCTGGGCCGCCTCGAAGTCAAAGACGCCGCGGCTGCGATTGAGCCGTTGATCGCGGATACCGACCGAGGCGTCCGGCAGGCAGCCATCGCCGCGCTCGTCAAACTCGGCGGGAACGGTTATCTGCGGAAAATCCTCGCCCGCACAGACCCGGCTACCGAGTCCGACCCGGAAGTACGCCGGGCAGCAGCCGATGGCGTGCGAACACTCTGCAAAACCGCCGACGCCAAAACCCTCGCAGAACTTCTGGAGGTACTGAACAAGCGGAAGGATGCGATTGAACTGAAGATCGACATCCTCAAGCAGTACGTCGCCGTCCGCCGGGCGAATAAGCAGGCCGATCTCACGGATGACTTGCGAAAGCTCGGCCTGGCACTTTACGAGGCGGGTCGGGCTGAGGAAGCTGCGCCCCCCCTGGCCGAGGCATACGCGCTTGCCAAGGAGCATCCGAAGCCCAAGAGCAGCGTGGCCCAGCGTCTTTTGCAGGGAATATGGTTCGATTATGTCGGTATTCTGCTGGCTGCCAACGACCCGTCCTTCGCCGGGATCATGGCCCAGCGGCCTGACGCCGACGAGTTCAACTCGTTCCGCAACGGCGTGAAACTGCTGCGAAAGCGGCTGGCGGAATTGTCGAAGAAAAAGGAATATCTCGCGGTGGTTTCTCTTTCCGAGGCAGCCTTGGGGCAATTGGCCAAACGCCTGACCGCCAGACAACAAGCCGATTTGCAAACCATCCTCGCCCGCGCGCACGACAGGCAACTGGCGTTGGATCGCCGGCAGATCGAGGCTCTCCTGCCGGGGCTGCTGTCGGTTGAGCTTGACCGCCGGGCCGAGGCGGAAACGCAGATCAAAAACATGGGTGACCGCGCGGTTCACCCACTGCTGGAACAACTCAAGACAGCCGCCTCCGCCGACACGCCCGACCCAAAAGCCGAGGATGCAATCTTCGACGTCCTGCGGCAGATAAATCCCAAGCTCGGCGAATACGATTCCGCCGCGGAAAAAGCCCAACGACTAGCCAGAATAGACGCCTGGCTGAAAAAGTCGTAGAATAAGTACTCCCGCCACCGCGTTTTTTGTAGAGTGGGTGCTTGCACCCACGCGTTTGCTATATGGAAAGGTATTGAAAATGAAACTATGGCTATTGTTGTTTGGCGTTATATTGAGCTTTTGTTCGTGTTCTCCGTCTGTTGACGCGGGACGGCAGCCTTACCCGTACTGGACGAAAATAGACACTTCTACCCTTTTTCGCATTCATAAAGAACTGCCGCCATATGGGGATGGCAGGTTCATTGATGCGAAAATAAACATTAACGGGAATATAGTCAAACCAGGCAAAATACAGGTACTCAACGAAGCCGGACAGGTTGTATGCGAAGAAACCGTTTGGCCTGGCGAGAAAATTACTCTTGACGGCCCCGTGTCTGCCAAAGGCCCTAACGGTTTGTGGGGGTTTGTTGATGTCCATACCGGCAAATTTGTAATTCAACCACGATATAGATCGCAACAATATTTTCATGAAGGCCTTGCCATTGTTCCAATATCCAAGCATCGCAAACGTGGCATTTTTGATCGTCGAGGAAGATTTTGCTATATTGATATAACCGGGAAAGAAGTTATCCCAGGACCGTTTAAGGAAGCAGATTGGTTTCAGGGTGGTATCGCGGTGGTATATATAGACAACAAAGATAAAAGTCTGGCTGGGTGGCGATATATTAAAAAAGACGGCAGTTTTCTGAATGATTCTATCTATAGGTCTGCAGGATATTTTTGCGAGGGCTTGGCTCGCGTAGCAGATCGCAAATCATGGCTTTATGGCTATATTGACCGGGCCGGCAAACAGGTAATTCCATGTCGGTATGTTTGTGCAAATCATTTTTCCTGTGGTTTGGCGAAAATAGAAGCCAAGGATGCGAGCGGGCGTCACCGGAAACTAGGCTATATAAACAAGAAAGGCGAAAGTGTTATTCCGCCGCAACGTTGCACTGCGACAGATTTTTCCGGCGGACTGGCACGGCTAACAACGACAACAAAAGGGGCTGAAGGAAAATGGATTGAGCACAAACGCTTTATAGATGTTACCGGCAAGGAAGTATTTTCGTTGCCAAATTGCAGTGGCTATTCCTGCTGCGTAGGCGGCGTTTATATTGTGGGATTGAAGCGTAGCGATTCTGAAGATAGCGAACTCGTCGGAGTTAACCATAAAGGCGAAATCGTATTGCGAGCCCCCAAAGGCTGGGCGCTGCACTACTATTTCGAAGGTGAAGATTAGATTGTTTCACTTCCTGCTTGATGGGTCTATAATATCAGCCGTGTTTAAATTACTGGTACGCAATTGCGAGGTTGATATGAATAAGCGAACGTTGATAGTTGGGCTGATAGTTGGGCTGATGGGTGTGTTGCTGTGCTCATCGGCATGGGCGGCAGGTCCGAAGGTAATCGAGCGGTTCAAGCTGTCTGCCGGCGGGGCACCGATAGTTGTGCCGGTAACCATCGGCGGCAAAACGTACTCCTTTCTACTGGACACCGGATCCGCCCGGACGACCTTCGACGAATCGCTGCGGCCGCTGCTGGGCGAGCCGAAAGACACCGTCGAGCTCCAGACCCCCGACAAGAAAAAGCACACGATCAGCACCTATTACGCCCCCGATGCGATGCTGGGCAAAAAGATCAGCCTCAAGCGCGGCGGGCTCGTGATGTGCGTGGACCTCTCGAAGGCCCGGGAGGTAACTGGTTTGGATATCCGGGGCATTGTCGGCATGGGGTTGCTGCGGCGATATGTGCTGCGGCTGCGTTTCGACGACGGGGTGCTGGAGTTTCTCGAATCCGGCGTTACAAAAGTTGACGACACGTCCAGCAGCGTTGCCAACGCGCATCCCGAATGGGGCAGGGCTATCGAAATCCGCACCGGCCGGGGCGGCGTGCCGTATATGCTGGCGGCTCTCTTTGACAGGTACAAAGGGAAATTCGTAATCGATTCGGGCTATAGCGGTACGGGGGTTCTGTCGCCGAAGGTATTTGACGAGTTGGTCAAGGAGAAGCGGATTACGGCTACGGCGGCGTGCCTGATCACCAGCACGACCGGCAACATTGAAAGTCTCCGTGGCCGAGTCGGCAAACTTACCGTTGCCGGCGGTTTTGAGTATAAGAATCTGATTTTCGACAAAGGCAGGGGCCAGGCGAATTTTCTCGGGCTGGAGTTTCTCGCCAGGCATACGGTAACGCTCGATTTTCCCAACCTGATGCTCTACCTGAAGAAGGGCAAGAACTTCGACCGGCCGGACGAGGGCGATATGAGCGGCCTGCACCTGCTGCACAAGACGCTTGCCGGCGGGAAATCAACCGTCGTGGTTCATTCGGCCGACAAAGGCTCGCCGGCTGCCCAGGTCGGACTTATAGCGGACGATATTCTGCTGAAGTTCAACGGCCAATCGCTGGAAGGCTATACGATGACGGCGATTCGCAACCTGCTGCGAAGCAAAGAGGGCCGGGAAATAGAAGTAACCCTCCGCCGCGGGGGAACAGACTATAGCGTGAAATTCAAACTCAAAAAGAAAATATAAAGTTACACCAATAACAATTTAGAGATTCCCAGATATCGAGGAAAATGATGGCGAAAGTTTGTATTGGAATAGATTTCGGCGGCACGTTTATCAAGTACACCGCGCTGGATGAGAATTATCAGCCGCTGGGCAAAACGCACCAGGTTCCCACGCCTTTGGCTGAGGGACGCGACGCGATTCTGCAGCAGATTATCGCCGGCGCGAAGCAGTTGATCGAGTCGCTGGGGCTGGCCCGCGAGGATATCGTCGGCGTGGGTATCGGTTCGCCGGGGCCTTTGAGTGTTTCGCGCGGCATACTGCTTGCGTTGCCGAATATTCCCGGCATGGAGAACGTTCCGATCCGCGACATTGTCGGCAAGGCGCTCGGTTTACCGGCGACGTTGGAGAACGACGCCAACGCCGCTGCCTATGCCGAATTTCTCTGCGGTGCAGGCAAGGGCACGGACGACATGGTCATGTTGACGCTCGGCACGGGCGTCGGCAGCGGGATTATCCACAAGGGCGAGATTATCCACGGCGTCCACGAGATGGGGGCGGAGCTTGGGCATGTTATCGTTCAGCCGGGCGGGCGGGCCTGCTCGTGCGGCCAACACGGCTGCCTCGAGGAATACTGCTCGGCGACGAGCCTGGCCAGGAATACCACCGAAATTCTCCAAGAAACCGACCGGCAAAGCAGCCTCCGCGAAGTGCTGGCGGAGAAGGATCAAATCGACGCGCGGGACATCAACGAAGCCCGCCGGGCGGGCGACGAATTAGCCGCCGAGATGTGGGAGCAGTGTGCGTACTACCTGGCTTTGGGGTGCGTGAACATCTACAGATTCCTAGACCCGGATCGAATCGTGCTAGCCGGCGGCCTCAGCAACGCCGGCGACGACCTGACCGAGCCGATCATGCGACACTGGAAGGAATTGGACTGGACACTACTCCAGACGCAAAAGTCATTAGCCATCGCCACAATGGGCGCAGACGCCGGAGCCATAGGCGCCGCCGGAGTAGCATGGCAAACACATCGCCCAGCATAGTATGTAGGTTATGCTATTCAATTGCATTTGAGTTTTTGATGAACCGAACAAGTTTGTTAATTTTCGATTTCAAATCAAGGACTTCGAGATTTGCAGCTTCCCTAACCACACAGTGAGCAACTTTTACTTTGTCTGCTATTTTTTTCTCAGCCTCTGCATTCTTGTAAAATAACCGATGAGAAAAATCATCAGACGGCAAAACACATTTTGCGCTGCAATGAACTTCTTTAATCGCTTTTTCTATGGTTGGTTGAGAAATATAATTTTCAATCTCTCTTCCTTTGGTAACCCAGACAAATCCTGGTTCCTCCTCGATTTCTTTCCGGACTCTTCTTTTGGTGTCGTTTAATTTTTGCCTCGCTTTACTTCTGTCACTATCAATAATAATTGAAATATTTCTGTTCAGACGCCGTAATGAAATAAAATCGTTTATTTCAGGATCATTTGCCGAAAGGTGTGACAGAAGTCGTCCTCCATAAAACATAATTGTGTAATGGATACCCTCAACCAGTTCAGGTGCAACACTGTTAATCCAGTGCCGTATGTAAATTCTATCCGAAGGTCCTTCAACCCATATTATGCAATTTGATTGAATAATGTCGGATGCCCTGTACCCAAGGTCGGTACATATTTCAGAACGTTGACTTGGTGACTGAACAAATTGAACTATAGAATGTCCATCTTGGAGACTGATATGGTAAATACTTGCTTGAACGGAATCTAGAAGATGGACGGAATGAGTGGCTATGAAATACTGATTGTTTGTTTTCTCGAACAGATACCGGACCAACTTTCTTTGGAGTGTTGGGTGCAAATGGATTTCAGGCTCTTCAATGCAAATAATTTGTTTTTCCAAAACTGTTGCCGCCGCTGCTAATATTACAACTTCATGAATGCCAGTGCCAATCGCATGAAGTGGCAAAGTCTTGCCATCCATACGAATGAGGATAGTCTTTCTTTCGGATGGTATTTCAAGGTTAGCTTTGGGATTGCCTGTGACATTTTGGAGAAAACGATTTATTCTCTCAAATTGTTTTTTTAAATGTTGTTCTGTGTAACCGGGATTTTGGAGTTTGGCCAAACGGGGAATTAGGCCAATACCGCTAAAGTCTGTTTCTCCATCCGAGGCTGGTGTAATTTCTCTAATTGCTGGTATGATGGTAATATTTGGGACAGCAAGGGATACTGGACTAATTGCTTGTATTGTAGTTGATACCCAACTCTGAATATCTCCGCCGCGCATCCTAGTGAGTTCTGACCAAATCGACTGCCATACGCGTTTTGGCAATATGCTAGAGTTGTATAGTGCTTCAATGTATGATTTAGAGATGTTTAACCGAGAATTTCCTGTGGCTTCGTACTTGAACCAAGCGGTTTTGTTATCTGGAGAAACAACTGGTGAATTAACAATGCATTCAATGCAATTCAAATTTAAATGTACGCCTATTTTCTGCTTGAGCTGTTCTTTCCAAAGTGAATACCTTTCTCCTGAAAGAGATAATCCAATATCAAAAGTAAAAACACCCGTACCACCACCCATGTGCCTATCTAGCTCTGTAAAAGGAACAAACTGGTTACTAATTTTGCAACATTCTATAATCTCCGCAAAATGATTACTCAACCATCTGAGTATATTAGACTTTCCAGAGTTGTTCTGCCCAATAATTAAATTGATTTTGTCAAGAGACGAAAACAGTTGGGTCTCACTCCCAAAACTTCGAAATCCTGAAATCCCAAAACCATCTATATATATGTTTGACATCGTATCAATTTATCTCCGTTTATTTTGAATGTAAGATTTTTTTAGCCTATCAGTCAAATATAATTTTATACAACACGATATTTTACTGATTTTATGCCGTCACGAGGGTAATTTCAACATAGTACGAAAAACACATGACGGGTGGCATGGTCAGCGGCGAAGCCGATGGCCATGAAAGATAGATACACGATGGCGGGTACGCCCTGTTTCTGTTTGCAAAAACATGCGGGAATAAAACGTATTGGGTGGCCCCCTGGGGGATGAACGGCGTAGAGGTTGTTTTTGGTGGCACAGGTTTGCAACCTGTGCCGCGGCGGCCTGGGAAGGCCGCCGCGCTAGGTTTGAAGGATGTCGCAGAAATTGTGGATCGATCTTTCCCCCAGGGGGCCACCCGATATCGTGGGAAATTGCACAAATTACAAACCCCCTGGGGGCAGGCCTGTGTCGTGGTGGCCTGTCAAGGCCACCACGCGTAGGGTGGGTGCTTGCACCCACGCGGGACGAAACACATCTTGCAAGCAAGCCGTGTTCTGTCTCGTGGGAAATTACAAACATCGTGGCTGTCGCTTCGCTCCCGCCACGGCACCCTGCATAATTGAAATTACGGAGAAATGTGCCGGAATTTTGTTATGCAACAAGAAACCGCGTGGGTGCAAGCACCCACCCTACAGTCGTGGGAAATGGAAAAATACATGGTCCCCTGGGGACCATGCCACCCATCGCGCGGGAGTTGGGTCGCCATGAGGAATGGCACAGCCGTGTAGAATTACGGAAAGATGTACCGGGGAATTGTTATGCAACAAGTTGCATAACCTACGGACTGCCCAATGTCATAATCCACCTTTAACAGCGGGGTGTTTGATGGCTTTTATTGCGGTTTCGGCGATTGTTTTCGCGTCCAGGCCTACTATTTTCAGTTGATGATGGCGGGAGGCGTGGG
>JAIORC010000040.1 GCA_021108335.1 Phycisphaerae bacterium | reverse complement strand
TCGGCGAGTTTCGCGGCGATGGTGTCCAGTTGCCCCGCCGGGGCCAGGCTGAACAATTCGCCGAACCGCTCGGCTGCGTCGTCGCGCTCAGCCAGCGCAGCCATGGCGATAGGCCAGAGGGCAGCGTCGTCCAGGTCGGCGATGGTTTCGGCGGGTTTGTCCGCCTTTGCCAGGACGGCTGAGGCGGTGGGATATTCTTTTTCCGGCGGGGCGGCTCCGAGTTTCTCGCCGATGGCTATCGCGCCGACAGCCTCCAGCGCATCGCCGGGACGGCTCTGTGCCCACTGTACCGCACGGGCAGCCAACGCGTTCATGATTGGGCGGGTAAATTCCGCGTCGGCGGTCAGCCCGCGATGGGCGACCTCCCGCATGTAGTTCCGCAGGACGCCCAGATATTCCTTCGGCGAATAGGCCTCTTCGAGTTGCTCGGCGAGTTCCTCTTCCAGGCTCTGCCCGCCGGGATGGTAGACCACCGTTACGGGGTTTCGCCCTTCGAGGACGAGATTCCCGCATTTTTTAACCGCCGTTCGCGCCCGGCCCCACCAACTGGTCCATTTGTCCTTTGGCACGAATTTGCCGAGGATGACCTTTTTGATTTGATCGGTATCGACCGAGCCACCATGCGATTCGCACAGGCCGATGAGCACCTTGTCGAGTTGCTTTTTGAACATTTCCGCCAAGGCGTCGGGGTCTTTGCGACTGAGTACGCGGAAGTCCGTCTCCGGCAGGAGGTCGAACTCGTCGGCGAGGAGTTTGGGTTCGAGGCTTTCGGATTGGCCGGCGTCGGTGAATTCGAACTCACCCAGGGCGTTGAGTTGCGTTATCTGTATGACCCTGCCGTCGAAGCGGTTGGCCATGTACTTGTCCGGCTGAATCGCCAGGCAGGTATCGAGCGTGCGGATGGCCCGCTTGGGGCTTTGCCCGCCGTCCAGGCCGGCTGATTTCCAGAGCTTGTCGAAATTCCCGTCCGGGCCGTGGACGGCTTTGTAAAGCTCGACGGTCTGGCTGCGAAGCTCCTGACTCTCCGGCACAGCCAGCAGCGCCGCCCTGGCCAGCGCGAGCGTCTGATCTTTCGGGGCGTCGGCGTGCGCGTCCAGCATCGCCCAGCCAAGCGTCTCGGCCATCTCGGCTTTGTCCGCAGCCACCAGCGATTCAAGCACCTGCCACACCTTATCCGGGGCGGGCGAATCTTCGATGGCGTTCATCCATGCGTTCTCGGCATCCTGGAAATTCCCCGTGCCGATCCATTTTTTAATCTGCTCGATATTCATTAACTGTTATCCCAACTTCAGGTCGCCGAGGCTCATGCCGCCGCCTGGCGCTTCCATGCCTCCCTTAAGAGGCTTCTTCTTTTTGCCTTTGCGATTCTCGTCGCTGCGATTCTGCACGGCTTCGAGGTCGGCGAACGTGCCTTCGGCGACAGCCTGGCCGGCGGCGGTGTCTTTCTTCATCGTCAGGCTGATGCGGCGGCGTTCCTCGTCCACGTCCAGCACCCGGGCCGTAACGGTTTGGCCTTCGCTGACGACGCTCTTGACGCTATCGATACGCTTGTCGGACAACTGGCTGATATGCAGCAGCCCCTCGACGCCCGCAGCCAGCTCCACGAACGCACCGAAATCCGTTATCCGCGTAACCACACCCTCGATCATCGAATCCGGGGCGTAGCGAACCGTCGCGCCCTGCCACGGGTCGTCGCCGGCCTGCTTCAGCGACAGGCTGATGCGTTTGGCCTCGGCATCGACCTTCAACACACGCAGCTTCACGACGTCGCCGACGCCGAGAATCTCCTTGGGATGGCCGATACGCCGGAACGAACACTCGCTGATCGGAACCAGCCCTTCGACGCCCGGCTCGAGTTCCACAAACGCCCCGAAGTCCATCAGCTTGACGACCCGCCCGCTGACGGTCATGTCGGCGGACCATTTCGCATCGGCGGAGTCCCACGGGTCCGCCTGGGTCTGCTTGAGGCCCAGGCCGATCTTTTTGCTCTCCGTATCGATGGATATCACGCGAACCTCGACATCCTGGCCGACGTGGACGATGTCCTCGGGCTTCTCGACGCGGGAATGGGCCATGTCCTTGATGTGCAGCAGGCCGTCCACGCCGCCGATGTCCACGAACGCGCCATAGGGCATAATCGACCGCACCTTGCCGGAAACGATCTTGCCCTCGTGCAGCGTCTGCCAGAGCTGCTCGGCGTTGGCGGCGGCTTCGCGTTTAAGTACCGCCTTGCGGCTGACGACTACGTTGCCCTCGCGGCGGTCGACCTCGGAAATTTCGCATTTGAGTTTCTGGTTCAGGTACGGGTCGAGTTCTTCGACGCGGGCGAGGTCTATCTGGCTGATGGGCATGAAGGCCTTTATGCCGTCGATGCTCAGTTCCAGCCCGCCCTTGTTCATGCCGGTTACGCGGCCTTCGACGACCTGCCCGCGTTCGATGGTATCCCACGCCGCAGCCAGTATCGCCCCCTTGCGGCTGAGCCGCAGCATTCCGTCGCGGTCGTAGCCTTCGATTGTTACTTCGACGGCAGTGCCTTCTTCCGGCAGTTCGCCGGGCGGGAATTGATCCGCCGGCAGCAGGCCCTCGCTGCGGCCTCCTATATCTACGAAAATATCGTCGCCCTGCACGGCAACTACCGTGCCGGCGATAATCTTATCGTCGCCGCCCGATTGAGACCGGGGCTTCTTGCCGGCTTCCAGATCGACGATGTCTCCGATGCTCATATCTCCCAGGGCTTCATCAAGTTCCTTCTGGAGATCGTCGTCAAGCTTCGCTTCCGGCCGATAAATCTTTTCATTGTCCATACGTTTATCCTGTTCAAGTTACCAGAAAATAGAATCGCGGGCCGCCATTGTGGACAAAAACACCCGTATCGTCAAGAAACTTTGGTCTTTGATTCCAATCCGGCGGGTGATAGTTTATTGGGGTTGGCAGACTGGGTGCAATTACCGGGTCAATATCCGGTCTGCAAAAACTCTGCCCAGGAAAAAATGTTGGGTGCCGTGGCGGGAAGCGAAGCGACAGCCACGATGTTTGGGACGAAACCGCCGGGGCAAGACCCGGTCTACAAAAACTCAAGGACTCCAGAGCAAAGGAAATTCAAATGCCCGAGACGACATATCGCGAGATTCTCCAAGCCGTGATGGAACATCACGACCTGACCCGCCAGCAGAGCTACGACACCTTCATGCAGTTGATGGACGGCAAGTTCAGCGAGGTGCAGGTCGCGGGGCTGTTGATGGCCATGGCTACCAAGGGCCATGCCGTGGCGGAAATTACCGGTGCCGCCCAGGCAATGCGCGAACACGCCGTGCGGATCGACAACGGCGGCGCCGACGTCGTGGACATCGTCGGCACGGGCGGAACGGGTTTGAAGACGTTCAACGTATCGACAACGTGCACGTTCGTGGCCGCCGGAGCCGGAGCCGTCGTCGCCAAGCACGGCAGCTACACCAACACCCGCCCGTCCGGGGCAGCTAACGTGCTGCTGGCGCTGGGCGTGAACATCGAGTGCCCGCCGGAAGTCGTAACCCGCTGCATCACCGAAGCCGGCGTCGGCTTCTGCTTCGCCGTCAAATGTCACCCCGCCATGAAATACGTCGTGCCCGTCCGCAAGCAACTGCCCGTGCGGACGCTCTTTAACGTGCTAGGCCCGCTGACCAACCCCGCCGGGGCAAAGCGGCAGCTCATGGGCGTCTACGACGAAAAATGGACTGTCCCGCTGGCTGAGGTGCTCGGGCAACTGGGCGCGACGCGGGTGTGGGTTATCTATGGGCACGACGGCATGGACGAAATTTCCATCACCGCCCCGACGACGATCTCGGAATACCGTGACGGCCGGGTCGAAACGCGGACGATTCAGCCGGAAGACTTCGGCCTGCGTCGCGGCAGCCTGGACGACCTCGCTGCCGACTCGCCGGAAGATTCCGCCCGAATTATCCGTGAAATCCTCGACGGCAAAACCGGCCCGGCGCGGGATATCGTACTGCTGAACACCGCCGCTGCACTGGTCGTAGCGTCAAAAGCTGCCAATATCGCCGAAGGCATAACCCAGGCCAGCCAATCCATCGATTCCGGGGCAGCCAGAAACGCCCTCGAAAAACTCGTCGAAATTTCAAAAACGGGATAAAAACGGGAACCGGTAAACCAGGAACCAGGAACCGGGAACAACAAAAACAAGAAACAGGAGTAGTAGGGTGGGTGCTTGCACCCACGCGGGAAGCGTGAAAAACACATGGCTTGCAAGCAAGCCCTGCCACCCAAACCAAATGCTTGGGTGGCATGGTGACACCGAAAGGGTCGCCATGAAGAATCGTGTGGAAATGAATTTTTCATCTCCACGTGGTGAGCGGGAGCACCCACTCTACACTTGGGGACAACAAAACTGTATCAGGTGTGTTTTGCCGCCGATGTTTTTTGTTTATTCCGCCATTTGCTCCAGCAGAGATGGAGGATGTCAAGCCCGACGGCTGTTGCCATTCCGATTGCGTCGGCGAAAAAGTCTTTCAGCTCGCAGCCTCTTCCGACCAGCGGCTGGGTGAGTTCGTCCGCGGCTCCGTAGGCCAGTATCACGCAGATGACGATAATCCAGCGGCGCGGATGTTTGATGCGGTAGGCTCGCAGCGTCAGCAGGAAAATGCCTGTCAGGAAAAAATATCCGACGAGGTGGAAGGTTTTGTCGCTCGTGCTGTGGGGCATTGAGGGCATTGGAATATGCGTAGCCGCCAGCGCGCCACACCAGGCCGCGATGCAGAGAATCAAAAAAATCCGCTGAATGTTACCCGGATATTTCATGTGGATTGGAGGAGTAGGGCATTGGCGGGGGGACTGGCACGGGGGCTATGGTGTCCGGCGGCAGTGCAGCCTCCGGCGAAACCGGTACCGGCTCGGTTTTGCCGTAACACGCCAGGAATTCTCCAGCCAGGGCGTTGTAGTCTGTCGCCCCATTGCTGCGGGCATCGTACTCGAAAATCGTCTTGCCGTATGACGGGCATTCCGCCAGGCGGATGTTTCGCCGGATGACGGTCTGGAAAATGCGGGCATCGGCGTACGGGGTATTCGTGCCGCGAGCGGCCTCGAAAAAGTCGCGGACTTCCTGGACGACGTCTTTGCCGAGCTTCGTTACCGATTCGTACATGCACAGCAGGACGCCCAGAACGCGAAGCCGTGGGTTGACTCGCTGCTGGACGAGTTGAATAGTCTCCAGAAGTTTGGCGAGTCCCTGCAACGCCAGGAAGTGCGGCTGGAGGGGGATTAACACGTCGTCCGCGGCGACAAGCGCGTTGAGCGTGAGCAATCCGAGCGACGGCGGGCAGTCGATCAGGATGAAATCGTGCGGCAGGGATTGCGCGGTGAGGCTTTTCTGGAGGAGATGGTTACGTTGCGTGTGCCCGGCCAGGGTGCTTTCGGCGGCGGCGAGGTCTGTCGTGGACGGCAGCAGCCAGAGGTTCGGCGTGAGCATTTTTGTCGCGTTGGGCAGGGTAGATTCTTCGGCCAGCACGTCGAAGATCGTCGCGGTGGTTTCGTCCGGTTCGAGGCCGTAGTGCAGCGAAAGATGCGCCTGGGGGTCTATGTCCATCAGGCACACGTCGGGGCCTCGCATGGCGATCGCGGCTCCGAGATTGGCTACGGAGGTGGTTTTGCCCACCCCGCCTTTCTGGTTGATGACAGCTACTGTTTTCACGGCCAGCATTATAGACTGTTTGGGGATTCCTGCAAGTGCGCAAAAAAAACGCGACGAATACCCCCATCGGGTGATATCCGTCGCTTGTTTCACAACCCCTTTCGTTACAACCGTCAAGGGGCACCGCCATTAGCATCACGGCGGCGAATACTTTTTGCAAGGTCAGCTATTTTTTCTTCTTCTTCGCGACCTTCTTCTTCGCGACTTTCTTCTTTGCAACTTTCTTCTTCGCAACCTTCTTCTTCGCAACCTTCTTCTTTGCAACTTTCTTCTTCGCTACTTTCTTCTTCGCTACTTTCTTCTTCGCGACTTTCCTCTTTGCGACTTTCTTCTTTGCAACCTTCTTCTTTGCAACTTTCTTCTTCGCGACCTTCTTCTTCGCGACCTTCTTCTTTACAACTTTCTTTTTCGCGACCTTTTTCTTCGCGACCTTTTTCTTTGCAGCTTTTTTCTTTGCCATCTGGTTCATCTCCTTCCGTATACGGTAGTGGACAACAATTCCAGGCAACTAACTTAAGTTGTATATTTGAACACGGGTATCATGCAAGAAGAACATTCTCTTTTTGCGTCTGTATTTTTTTCGACATAACGAATCAAAAACATTCAGTTTCTTTTTCATATTGTTATCATAGTACACGTTTGTTTTTGTTACTGAAAACCAAAAGCGAAAAAAAGTAAGTTTTTTTTTCTGCGCGATTTGATTTGCGGTTAATATAAAATGAAAGAAATATGCAGGATGTTTCTATCCGCAGCCGACGTGTTATAGTATTGAACGACAAAAATTATCAAGAGGAGAGAAGTAAATTATGCGGTCTTTGATATTACTGTTTATTCCCGTCTGTGCTTTGGTGGCTGGTTGCCCGGTTCCCGATACGCCTGAAACGCCGGTAACGCAATGGCGTCGCGTGGACCCTGTAACCGGTAACGGGTTTTATCTCTACGTGCCGAACAAGTATTCACACGACAAGCCCATGCCCGTACTTATCAGTTGTCACGGCACGCCGCCGTATGACGTTTCCGAGCATCACATCCGCACCTGGAAATGGTATGGCGAAAGATACGGCTGCATTATCGTCTGTCCCGACCTGGAAGGCACGGACGGCATTTTCGGTGCCGGTCCTGTCGACGGCATGTTGATTAACGAGCGACGTATTCTCAGCATTCTCAGTATGTTGGGCTATCAGTACAATCTGGATCGGGCGAACATGATGATCACCGGGTTTTCCGGCGGCGGGTTTCCGGCGTATTGGGTAGGCCTGCGGCATCCGGATGTCTTCAGTGTCATCGTCGCGCAGAATTGCAACTTCAGTCGTTCCAGCGTGGACGGCTGGTATCCGCCCGAAGCGGTGAAGACCCCAGTGATGATTTATTATGGCGAATCGGATCCGGGTACCATCGTTGTGCAATCACAAAACGCCATCAAGTATCTGCGATCTCGCAGGTTTAACGTTACCACGAAGATTATCCCCGGCGGACACGATCGTCATCCTGAAGTGGCGATGGCGTTTTTTCAGCGTCATCTGCGAACGCCCGTGGCTACCATGAAAAAATCCGCCGGAAGACGGCGGGCGACAACTTCGGGTCGGCGACAGCCAGGTTCCGACCCGACAAACGTCAGGCTGCGAGGTCCGCGCCCACCAACACCGTAAAAACGGGGAAAAACAGGAATCAGGAACTGGGAACCGGGGAAAACAGTTTTTTGTAGGCCGGGTCTTGACCCGGCAATTGCATGGTACATGCAATAAGTTCGTCCCGTTCAGGTCAGCAGTAGTGAAAAACGCGTTTTCCCAAGGATGTGTTATCGGAGGGAATTTCCGTGAAAGAAGGCTTCGCCTTCTTTTCGCCGGGTCAAGACCCGGCCTACAAAAACGGGTAAAAACTCCCACCCTACAAAGTGCTGATTAGTCAGACTTGATGTCGTCCAGTTCCAGATGTCTTGTTCCGGGCTGGAATACGATGACGATTTTGCCGATTCGCAATGTCAGGCTGCCCTGCTCGTTTGGTTCGATCTGCAATTTTGAAGGGATCGCCTCGCGGGAAAACACGCTGCAGAAATAATTCTGCCCGATCATCCCCGCCGAAAGATGCAGGAAGCGATCCACCCATCGCCCGTTAAACGAATACTTGCCTTTGGAGGCGCTGGCCAGGGCCGTCGACGCCAGTCCAAAGTGCAGCTCGGCATGTCGGCCTGTAATCCGCCCCGTCATCGTGTCGGCATCGAGTTCTATTTGCCCCCCGGCATGCCAGAACATATCAACCCGTTCTGGCGCTCCGAGGTTCAGTTCGTCCAGCACCACCAGCATCTGATGCTCCGCCTGCGGCAGCATTACCACGTGGCGGAGAAAACGGACGTTTTCGCCGGCAGCCTCGCCGCCGTCGCATACCGCCCAGTGGAAATTTTTCCCCGTCTGAATATGACGAATCGAACCCTGGGCGTCGGGGCGGTGGTCTTCTTCAGCCACCGTTATCGTGTTATGCGCCCGGGCCTGGATTTCATAAAATTCGCTCCGCGCGTCGGAGCCGGAACCGTTGGTTTCGCCGGAGAGGTTGCCCGGATCGACCAGCAGCATTTCTCCGTCCACCTGGAGTTGCAGGCTGTTCATATCTCGTTGTGCGTGATTGGTCGCCAGGTCGCCGGTCTTGATAGCAGCATAAAAGCCAGGCTGCGGCCAGGCGTCCGCCATCGCCACCCATCCGATCTGGTTGAATGCCTTGACCGGCTCGAGTTGCGGAGCGACGGATTCGCCAGGCTGGCGGAACAGAAGTGCCAGGCCCGCCCTGGACCAGTCCGTCGTGTTGACGTCGTGGTTGAGGCAATAGGTATCCAGCCACCAGGTAATTTCCGGGCGGTCGAAGTATTTGTCCAGCAGATACAGTGTCCCGTGCAACGGCATCGGTGACGTGTCGCCGAAGCTCGCCGGGTGTCCGTTGGGGCTGAAATATATTGGGAACAGGCCCGTCTCGTCCATGCCGCGATGATGCAGCACTTTCTGGTCGTCTTCCAGGCGGGCGCAGGCTTCGCCGAACAACAGCACGTACCGCATGGCGTAGCCCCAATGGCCCAGGCCCTCGTCCCAGCCGCCCTCCTTGCCGAGATCGTTGAAAAAATGTTGCAAGCCGGCCCGGCTGAGCCGATAGACCTCTTTGGCATGGGGGTTTTTGTCTCGCATTGCAACTCCGACCATCCCGCAGGCTGCGTGGATTACCGCCCCCCAGTGATTCACAGCCGTGGCCCACCAGACTTTTTCTTCCACCGACTGGCGATATGCCTGGAGCACGCGTTTGTCGAGCACTTCGAGTATCTGCTGCCGCTGGGTTTCTTCCAGGCTATCCCAAAGCCAGTCCAGGCCCACAATCGCCGCCACGGCAGCTTCGGCGGTGCAGAGGTCAACGTGCAGCTTCGGGTGGCAGGGATCGACCCACGTGCTCCAGTGGATAAGATTCAGAAGTTCTTCGACAGCCCGGCTGCGATACGCGTCGTTGGTTTCGATCGCGTCGGCAATGACCAG
>JAIORC010000275.1 GCA_021108335.1 Phycisphaerae bacterium | reverse complement strand
AAGCGTCTTTGAAAAACAGCCCGGATAACAAAAAAACCGATTGAGCAATCCGCCGCCAGCCTGTTTTTACCCGTTTTTGTAGGCCGGGTCTTGACCCGGCGATAAGAAGGCGATAGCCTTCTTACATGCCCCCCCTCCGATAACACGCCACTGGAAAAACGTGTTTTTCACCGTTGCTAATCCGAATTGGACGAACCTGTTGCATGTGCCATGCAATTGCCGGGTCAAGACCCGGCCTACAAAAACTATGCTTTCCGGTTCCCGCGTGGGTGCAAGCACCCACCCTACAAAAACTACGATTCCCGTTTTTCCGGTTCCTGTTTTTTGTTTCCCCCCGGCTCCTGTTTTTCCCCCGGGAATTTTTTTGAAAAAATCGCGTGTCGATTGGCATGGGGCGTTAATGAATCGTATGCTCTGATACGGAAGGGCTTACCAGCCTGACATTACAGTGCGACAAAGCCAGCCGCCCAAGAGGGAGGTTTTGGAGATGAATGTTGAACATACAGATATGACGACAGCAGGGCAGAAGTTTAAATTCGACCCTGCCGAGCAGAAAACAGCCGACGAGGAAAAATCGACGCAGGAAACTTCGCCCGAGTTGTCCGATTCGTTCAAAGCTGTCAACGACGACAAAGGCGAAACCATTGCGTTGCAGGCACTGGTAAGCAGTGTCCGTAACGATTTTGCGGCAGTTGGCATGGTGCCGCCGCCGCGGAATTTTGCCGGCATGAGCGTCGTAACCAATTCGGATGTACAGACGCAAGGCGGTGAGCCCGAGGCTGGAGGGGGCATCGGGGCGACCGATCGCATGCGGATGATAATGGTCAAACAGATTCTCGCGAAGATGGTCCGCCAGGAAACCTCGCAGGCGGCATCGTCGCCGTCGTCATCAGAAAATTGCCCTCCGTTGGACATGGCTGTGTAATACGTGCTCGGTTACCGGTTATGCCCTCAGGCTGTGTAGAGTTTTATAACTTGCACAGCCTGATTTTTTTACCCACCGCACCCACTTTGTCTGCTTTAGAGCAGCTTAAGCAATTCTTGTCGTATCCTTGCTACTGCGATGTCTTGGTACATCGTCCGGCTGCATCGGCAACCCCTTCGGGTTGCCTGCTTCGGAGTCCTTGTCCCAAAACATCTCGCTACGCACTGCTACAACAAGAATTACTTAAACTGCTCTGGTGCGCGGTTTGCGAGCAATTCTCGCCACTTAATCGCTCTGAAATTCTAAGAATTTTCGCACATATCAGCCGATGTTGGGATAAGATGGACGGACTGCTGGGAGGTTGGTCTCGTCAGAGGTTGCCAGGTTATGCGCATTTATGATGTTGTAGCGATTTTCGCGGCCGTGTTGATGGTCGGGGCGCTGGGTTTTGCTGTCGGTTGTGAGCCGCTCACGATGCAGTGGCACAACTCCAGGCCCGATATCGCCATGCCGTTTGTGGAGATGGATTTTGCCGCTCCCAAACCGGTTGCCAGACGTACGGTTCTCCGGCCTGTTAAAGAGCCGGCTGCTATCCGTCTGTCGACAAATCATCCCTGGGCAGCCAAGGGCAATCGCACCTGGCGACACATCGTAATTCATCATTCCGCAACCGCCGGCGGCAGCGCCGCGCTGTTCGACAAGCAGCATCGCGACCGCGGCTGGGACGAGCTGGGCTATCATTTCGTAATCGGCAATGGCCGGGGCAGCGGCAATGGCGTTATCCAGGTCGGCTCGCGATGGAAGAAGCAGAAGTGGGGAGCGCATTGCGGCGGCACGCCCGGCAACGAGTATAACGAGCACGGCGTGGGGATTTGCCTGGTGGGCAATTTCATGAATCGCATGCCCTCCTCCGCCCAGATGGCTGCGATGGAAAAACTCGTGCGATATCTCATGGAGACTTACGATATTCCCGCCGATAAGGTTATCGCCCACAAAGACGCCCCCAACGCGAATACCCAATGCTGCGGCCGCGTTCTCCACCGCCATCTGAGATGCTCTCTCAAACCGCGGCTGCGAAATGAATACGCCTCCAGGTAGGAAAACGGGAACCGGGAACAACGAGGGCCGGGAAAAACACATGGTCCCCAGGGGACCATACCACCCAGAACAAAGGCTTGGGTGGCATGAGTGGGTGGCGCATTCGTGCGGTAGCGAAAAACACGTGGGCGGGAGCACCCACCCTACAGTCTGACGCGTAACAATCTACATAAGTCGGGTGCCGTGGCGGGAGCGAAGCGACAGCCACGATGTTTGCAAATTCCCACGAGATAGAAAACGGCCTCCAAGGGGTCATTTCACCCATCATTTTGTAATGTCGAAACTATTGGTTGTCGGTATGACTATGAACGTCAAAAATCTTTTTTCGGATATCCCTGAAACGCTTCGGCGGGAGTTGGTCGAGGTTTTGTTGCGGAGCGATTCGTTGCGGGTCGAGCGGATTGTTTCACGCGGCCACGTTACGCCGCCGGGCCAATGGTACGACCAGGCCGATGGCGAGTGGGTTATCCTGCTGGCTGGCCGGGCGGAAATTCTGTTCGCTGGCGACAGCGAGCCGGTCAAACTCTTATCGGGCGATTATCTCAACATCCCCGCCCACAAAAAGCACCGCGTTACCACCACCGCTGCCGACACGGACACAATATGGCTGGCGATTCACTACGCGATGTAACTGTAAAGATTGAAAATCCCACGATATTGGGGCGCCATGATCAATCTCTGCGCCATTCCTCATGGCGACCCCTGCGGTGTCGCCATGCCACCTAACCATGAGGGATTGTGCGGGAAACGTATGGGCGGAGCTGCTTACATTGCCAGTTGGTTGAACTGGTTGTGGCCGGTTTTTTGCCACCATAGTCGAGCGGCCTGGACGGCTTCGCTGCCTTGGCCGAATGATTCTCCGACAATGGCGGCGATGGCTTCGGCGCAGGCGGCTCGCTGGTCGGCGGAGGTCATTTCGTCGTCGCTGTCGCCGATGGAGATTTGCTGGACGAGATAGTAGATTGCCCGCGTGTCGGCGAGTTTGCCGAGTTGTTCGGCGATGAGGATTTTGAGTTCCAGCGAGTTTGTTTCGTTGTCGGGCGTGCGATAGCTTTCCATCACTTGCAGCAGGAGGATGGCGGCGGGTCGGCCGAACGCGGCTATCGCGCAGCATTTCGCGGTGCGGGTGGCGGCGTCCCATTGGTGGAAGTTGGCGTACAGTTCTTCAATGGCGGCGGTTATCTCGAATTGTTGTTGCAGCGAGGCGGGGGTGTCCGGGAACATCTGTTCCAGGCGTCCCGGCTCTATGCCTACAAAGGCAGCGACTTTCCCCAGCATCTTTTTTTCCGTGTCGCAGATTTCCCCGTCGGCTGCGGCGGCTTCGATGAGCAGCCCCAGGGCGTCCACGCCTTCGGGGCCTTTAGGGATGGATAGCCGTTTGGGATCGGCCTGCACTTCGGCGACCAGCCGCTGGAATTCGTCAGCCTCTATGTCCAGCCGCTTGCGGAGCGTGTCGATAAACGCCCGCTCCTCGTCGGTGAGAGTTTTGTCCCAGAGCATTACCACCATTACGTTTTTCAGATTGCGGCTGTCCTGTTCGGTCATTTTGTCGGTTCTCCCTGTTGTGTTCATTTCGGGCGGGCATATCGCCGCCCGGGTAATTGTGGGGATTATTGTACGACAAAAGTGTGGCAAAACAAAGGGCCGGCCGGGCTGGGAAAGGGTTGCGATAGCCCGACCGGCCACCAACACTCCAACGTCGTAAAGGGCATAAACGACGCCAGAGCTTACACATTTTATTATAACGCATCAGTAGGGCAAAAGTTCCTGAAGAAATCCGACAAAATTTGTTTGAGTTCCCTTCAGGTGATTGTGTCTTGCTTAACAGGCGAAAAACGGTTACTCTTTGTCCTGTATCAAGATAGAAAAAAAGAGGATAAAATTATGCCCCCGACCCCATTTTTGGACATCAATACGCTGGATTTGGACAATGTCCTGGCGAATCACGCCGAAATTTACAGCGTTCTGCCGCACAGGTACGAATTCGAGCGTCTCGACGCGATTGTATACATGAACACTGAAGAAGTGCTGATGGCTGGTTATCACGACGTGCTGGACGATGAATTCTGGGTTCGCGGGCACATTCCGGGCCGGCCGATTTTCCCCGGCGTGATGATGATCGAGACTGCTGCCCAGCTTGTGAGCTATTACATGATGACGGCTGCCAAGCAGGAAGGATTTCTCGGATTCTCCGCCGTGGACGAAGTAAAGTTCCGCGGCTCGGTAGTTCCGGGTGATCGTCTCGTGATGGTCGGCAAAATGGTCGAGGTTCGTAAACGTCGCTGCAAGGGGGCTATACAGGGTTTCGTCAACGACAATATGGTATTCGAAGGTATAATTACCGGGATGTGGCTGTAGCGGCTTGTCCCGCCCGGCACCATGACCGACTGGACATCACTTTTTGACGCTCGTTTCGACGTTACCCCGCCCGTAGCGGAGGAGCAGCTTGTTCAGGTTCCCGCCAAGCGCGGCGTGGTGTTGCTAGCCGGTGGGGATAACGAGCCGATCGTCATGCTCACGGCTGCGGACATGCGCAGCCGAACCCGAATCCGCCTGGCCAACCCGCGTGAAGATCAATCCACGACCCGCTCCAGAAGTCCCGATCTCCGCGAGATAACCCGCGGGATTTACTATTGTCGCTGCGAAAGTCATTTCGAGACGGACTGGCGATTCCTGGAACTGGCCCGGCAGGTCTGGCCCGGCAGGTATAAGTCGATGGTCGGCTGGAAGCCGCCGTGGTTTATCCACCTCGACACCGCCGAGTCTTACCCGCATTTTTCGCGCAGCCGGGAAGTTTTCGGGCACGGCGGTCAGTACCTTGGGCCTTTCGCCGGCGGCCGGGATGCCGATAAATTCATCGACGTCCTCGCCGACGCGTTTAACCTCTGCCGCAGCATAAGTTGCCTGCGTAACGCACCCAATGGCCCGCGATGCGCGTATGCCGAGATGAACCGCTGTTGCAGCCCCGCCGACGGAACCATATCCATGGACGAATATCGGCTGATCCTGCAAAAGGCGGTGGATTTTGCAGCAGGCCGACGGGACGAACTGCCCAAGCAACTCCGCGGCGAGATGGCGGATGCGGCTGCGGCGTTGAAGTTCGAGTTGGCGGGGTCGATAAAGACCCGGCTGGAGCGGCTGGGTTTTTTCGACGGGCGGCAATACCATCACGTTGTCCCAGCCGAGCGGTTCAGCTACATTCTCGCCCAGCCGGGCGATGGCGTGCACGAGCTGCGATTATTTTTCGTTCATCGCGGCGAAATTTGCTATGGCGGGGCGGTCAAATATCCCCTGGAGCCGGATACGCTGAACCCGCCGCTGAAGGCGATGAGGCGATTTGCCAAGTCCGATTTGCCGGTGGACGAGGTGGGTCTGTTGCGGATGGGGTTGGCGGCAAGGACGCTTTTTGCCCCGGAGGCCCGGCGGGGGCTGGTGCTGAACTGGCGGGAAGATACCACAGCCGAGGAATTGGCGGCGTTTATCGAAGCCGGCCACGAGGCTCTTGGCGTGCGGCGGCGGATATCCGCCAAAAAGGATACCGCCAAAGGTTCTGCTGCCCCTGACAGTCCGAATGAGTATAATACTCCCAATACGGACAAGGCGGAGTAGCCGCCGATAGTCCGCCCTGAAAAAAATGTCGGGTGCCGCCAACGGCGGCTTTTTGCGAAATGGGAACCAGTGAAACGAATTGCCAGAAAGATAATGAATTTCGCGCCGAACCGCCGGCGTCGCATGTGGAAGTATGTTTCTCCGCAGCGGCGGCGTAACGGGCTGATTTTTTTGGCGCTGCTGGTAACGTTGGTTTATGCCGGCTGGTACTTTACGAACGATTCTCGCATTCGTCGCGAGGCGAAAAGAGCGCTTGAGGGCCTGGTCTCCGCCGACGTGGACGTGGACACCGCGAAGTTCAGTTTTTTTGAGGGCATTCGTCTTTACGGCGTGCGTGTGCGGATTCGCGAGGACGATTCGCCGTACCACTTTTTCACTGCCCAGGAGGTAGTCCTGAAGTTCCGCCCGTGGAGCCTGTTTTTCCGCCAGCGCCTGGAACTGACGGAAATCGTATGCGTGGCCCCGGTGGTTACCATCGAGCACGACCAGGATACCAAAACGTCCAATGTCCAGCGGTTGTTCACCTCCAGCCGGCCGCAGGGCCAACGCCTTGGCTCACCTGCCGTATTGCCGGAAATTTCCCTGACTGGCGGGAAATTACGCACCCTAATCAAAAGCCGCGGCGTCCGCAGCGCCCCCACCGAAGAACGATTCAACTGCACGATGACGCCGAACAATTCGGTGGAATACATCGTGACGGTCGGCAAACCCAGCGCCGGGCAGAATCAGAAGCCGAAATGGTTTAAATTCCTATATAATGTTTCTACCGGCAAGGTGACGCCCCTTTCGGGGGCGATGTCCGAGCAGGTTTTCGACTTTCTGCCGCCACGGTATCAGAAATGGTTAAAGCAGTACAAACTCACCGGGGAATTCAGGATTGCCCGCAGAACAAGCAAAGACCGCCAGGAAGAAAGGTTCGAAATCCAACTGAACGACCTGTCCCTGCAACTGCCGCCACAAGAGGGCGGGTTGAGCCTTTCGAACGTGCGGGGGTCGCTGATATTCGACAAAGCCGGTATTACGATGAAGGGGATAACCGGCAAGGTCAACGAGGCGGGCAAGGCCCCGTTTACGCTTTCGGGCCAGTACGACGGTTATGAAAAGCAAAGCCCGTTCAAGGTTACCATCGCCATAAAAAACGTGTCGCTGCCGGAGAAGGTAACCGGCCCGGTAGAGGAAAGCGTTGCCTTTATCCGCCGGAAGTTCAAGCCCCACGGCCAGGCTGACATTACGCTGACTTACCAGCGGGACAAGCAGGGCAAGCATCATTGCGATGGACTTGTTACGCCCAGGGCCATGAGGATGACACTTATAGATTTCCCCCTGCCGGTACAGGACGTTAAAGGCGAAATCCGATTCGACCAGACGGGAATCAACAAGATGGCTTTGACCGCCCGGCGGGGCAAGGCGAAGTACAAGGTTACCGGCAAGCTATGGGATTCGCCGAGCCGGAAAGGTTACGATATTTTCGTGCAGGGCCGGGGAGTGTGTTTTGAAAAGGCGCTGCGGGACGCGATTCCCGAAGGCCATGACGGAATCTGGGCGAAGTTTCAGCCGTCCGGCACGACCGACGCCGACGTACGGGTTTTCAAGGCGGACAGGGGCAAGCCCACAAAGGTGGAAATCGACCTGAACATGAAGGGCTTTGCGGAAATGGCCTATCGCGGGTTTCCGTATCCGCTGAAGCACCTTTCCGGCCGGATCAGCTATCGCGACGACAAAATCGTCATTTCCTCCGTCCAGTCGGAGCGGGGCGACATGCGTTGCCGGTTCAAGGGCGAGGTAACTGGTCTCAGTACGGATGAGCCGAAGGTGAATCTTTCGATTACAGCCAACCGGATTCCGATGGACAAGACGTTTCTCGCCGCATTTCCCGAACCTTCCCGTAAATTCGTAACGTCATTGCAGCCGGCTGGGACGATCCATCACATGAAGGCGGAGATTACAAAAAGCGGCAAGGAGCCGTTGAAGTATTCCGTCGTCATTACTTTGAAGGATGCGTCTTTTTCGCATAAAAAATTCCCGTACAAGATGACCAACGCAGCCGGGCGGCTGACTATCGCCCAGCAGAAGATTGGTATCCACGAGCTTCGCGGACGCCACGGGAAGGCTATGTTGCAACTCGACGGGGCTGTCGCCCTGGCGGGCAAGGACGTTGTCTACGACCTGAAATTCCAGGCGACGGGGGTGGCGATGGACAAGGATTTCCGCTCAGCCTTGCCGGCGGATGTGGCCCAGATGTGGGACAGCCTCAGCCCCAAAGGTACCGCCGACATGAGCCTGTGGGTCAAAACCCCCAAGGCCGTCAAGACCAAGTCGCCCAAGGTTGCCAAAGCCGAATCGCCCAATCCCGTCGCTGCCGGGCCACTGGATTATCGGCTTGTGATTTTGCCGCGTGAAATGACGATTCGGTACAAGGATTTTCCGTATACCTTCCGCGGGATTACCGGTGAGGTGGAGATTCGCCGCGGGCGCGTGAAGCTTAAAGGCCTTCGCGCTGGGCACAAAAAGATGCGGGCTTGTATCAGCGGGGAGATTGTATCATCCGACGAAAAAGGCCAAACCGCCACGTTAAAAGTTAATGTGAAGGGTCTTGCTGTCGACAAGGAATTTCTCGCGGCGATTCCTCCCGATGTCCTGCCGTTGGCAAAGCGGTTTCAGCCCGGCGGCAGTTGCGACGTGAATATTTCCGAATTGACGTTCCGTCGCGCCCCGGTGGCGAAGAAGAAGCCGGCTGCGAAATCTGCCGCCAAGCCGGCAGGCAAATCGTCGGAAAAGTCGGCTGTGGCAAAAGCGAAGGCGAAAATCCCGCCGGCGTTATCGTTTGAGCAGTGGTCAGCCAAGGGCGAGGTTAAGTTCAAAGACATGACGGTGGATTTCGGATTCGGCCCGCGCAAGTTCACCGGCAGCATCAACGGCCTGGCGGGCGAAAATAACAAACCCGCCGACAAAGCCAAGCCCAAAGGCAAGGCTAAAGTCAAAGGTAAGCCCAAGGCCGGCAAGCGGAATAATCTTTACGTAGACGCGAAGGTTTCCCTGGAGAGTCTCCAGTTGAACAAGCACATGATGACCGCGATTCGGACGCGGATGAAGAAGGCTCCGGGCAGTAACGTCATTCGGATGGACGAAATTGTCGGCAAGGCCCACGGCGGCAGGATGGTCGGGGACGCTACCATCACCCTCACGGAACCCATCCGCTATGAAATGAATGGGTCGGTGGAGAATATCGACCTCGCCTCGCTGGTCAACGCGGGCCTGCCACGGGAAAAATGGTCGGACGTCAGCGGAAAATTGGCTGGGGAACTGGCTTTGACGATTACAGGCGGCAAAATCCCGGTTCGTCAGGCAGCCGGCGACCTGGAAATAACTAAGGCCCGCATGTACAAGTTGCCCGTCATTCTCGGCTTGCTTAATGTGATCTACCTTACCGTGCCGGGTGATTCGGCGTTTAACGGCGGCTGTATGCGATACCACATGAAAAACGACACCCTGGTTTTCGACGAAATCTTCCTGGCCGGCAAAACCATTTCGATTCTCGGGTCTGGAACGCTTAATATGAAAACCGACGCACTGAA
>JAIORC010000071.1 GCA_021108335.1 Phycisphaerae bacterium | reverse complement strand
GTAAGTTGCCGGTTCCCAAGGCGATGACTACGGCTATGGACGCGAAGCACCAGGCCGAGGCTGCGAGGCTGATTAATGGTGGGTTGAGTTATCTCGTCGGGCAGGTCAACAAGTCCGGCGGCTGGTCTATTCACGGCAAATTCGAGCCGGCGGTAACGGGGCTGGTGCTCAAGGCGTTGGTGCAGCATCCCGGCGTTACGGTCGAAACGCCGATTGTCAAGAGGGGTTACGAACGGCTTTTGAGTTTTCAGCAGGCCGACGGGGCGATTTACGATCCCAAACAGGGCAGAAGCAATTATTGCACCGCCATCGCCACCTGTGCCCTCGTAGCGGCGAATAATCCGAAATTCAAGCCGAACCTCGATAAGGCGGTGAAGTATCTCCGCTCGTTGCAGATTGCCCCCGGCAGCAAGTCACGCGACCCGCAAAAGCCCGGGCAGGCGATTTCCAAGGACAGCCCGTACCTCGGCGGCGTCAGCTACGGCAAGCAGCATGGCCGCCCGGATATGAACAATCTCGGCTGGTGGATGCAAGCGATGCACGACGCGGGCGTATCCGCCGATGACCCAGCCATGCAGCAGGCGCTGACGTTCGTTACCCGCTGCCAGAATCGCAGCGAGTCCAACAACCTCGCGTGGGCGAAGGACGGCGGCAACGACGGCGGATTGATTTACGCCCCAGCCAAGCGGAACGTCGGCGTCGGCGAGTCCAAGGCAGGGCCTGGCCCCGGCGGCAGGGGGCTGCGCAGCTACGGCTCGATAACGTATGTCGGGCTTAAGAGCATGCTGTACGCGGGCCTGACCAAAGACGACCCGCGCGTCAGGTCGGCCTACGCGTGGATTCGCAAACACTGGACGCTCGACGCCAACCCGAACATGCCCGCACCACGCAGCCGGCAGGGAATGTACTTCTATTACAATGTGTTCTCCAAAGCACTGCGGGCCTTCGGCGAAGCGGAAATTCCCGACCCGAAGAATCCCAAGGTCAAGCACAATTGGCGAGAGCAGCTTGTCGATGCGCTGGCCAAGCGGGTACGCAAGGACGGCTCGTGGATTAACACGGCGGATCGCTGGGAAGAGGGCAGTGCCGTGCTGGTAACCGCCTACGAAGTGCTGGCTTTGGAAGAGGTTATGAAGAAATAACGCCGATTTCGTGGTGGCTTTCCCAGGCCACCCAATATTGGCAATTTTTGTGCCATTCATCCCCCTGGGGGCCACCCAAACACATGTTTCTGCAAGCAGGGTGCCGTGGCGGGGAGCGAAGCGACAGCCACGACGTTTGTACGCTCCCACGAGACAGAACACGGCACAGGTTACAAACCTGTGCCACCCACGTGATGAATCCCACGCATGCTTCTGCAAGCAGAAGCATGGCATCCGATATTTTTTTCTCGGATAGAGTACTGGACTGCCAGTGGCGATTTCGTTAGAATCTCCCGACTTCAAGGGCGTTTAGCTCAGTTGGCTAGAGCGCTTCCCTTACAAGGAAGAAGTCACAGGTTCAAGTCCTGTAACGCCCAGTGATGAAATCGATTCATGTCAGAAGCAACCTGGCGGCGTTGTTCATTTTCAGCTTCTGGAGAGTTTTTTCGCCCGGTTCGCCCGATTTGTCCAAGCCGATTTGCTCCCAACGTTTCAGTTCTTCGTGCTGGTTTCGCCATGGCCAATCCGTACCGAAGCAGATTCTGTCCGGGCTGTGTGAGCGGATCATGTCCAGGAGTTGTTCGTCCGGCAGGTAGCCGAGGCTGAATGACGTTTCGAGATACACGTCTTTGCCGATGAGGTACTGGTTTACCTGCTGCCACATTTTCCAGCCGCCCATGTGCGTGCAGAGGATTCGCAGGCCGGGGAATTTGTCGAGGACGTTTGCAACCCGCCGTGGCGATGCCCGGTCGGCGGCGTGGTCGCCCATGAATCCGATGTCCCTGCCGCAGTGGAACGTAACGGTCAGCCCGTGTTCGGCGGCGGCTTCGTAGATGCCGAACATCGCCTCGTCGTCGATGATGAAATCCTGGTACATCGGGTGCAGCTTGATCGCCGGGAAGCCCTCATCCGCGAACCGGCGAATCCATTTTTCCGGCTTTTTCTCCTTCGGGTGCAGCGAGCAGAACGGCGTGATGCGGTCGGAGAATATTTTCCGCTGCCACTTGACGATTCCCTTTACCTGTCCGGGTTTGGTGGCGATGGCGCAGACGGCGGAGACGTCGATGCCGGCTTGGTCCATCGAGGCCAGCAGGCCATCTATCGTACCATCGCCCGCGGGTTTCCAGTCTCCCATGGCTGAGAGCTTCTCCATCGCCGCGGGCGCGATGTTGTCGGGAAAGGCGTGTGTGTGAATGTCGATAACGCTCATGAAGAAGTATACTTTTCAGACCGAGCCTGATATTTTTTTCTTGCTCGCGGTGGGAGAAGGTTTTTGCTTTTGTTCCGGTGTTTGTTTCAGTATTTGTTTCGGTTTTCGCGTTTTGCCGCCGGTTTCCTTTTTGGATTTTCCGGCAATAGGCTTATTTTCCCATCGCAACGTGCTGAAGATCAGGTAATGGTCCGACGCGTCGCGATGGATGATTTTGCTTTTTATGATTTGGCATTGTTTGGGTGTAAAGATGTAATCCAGCCGGACTTTCCATTCCATGTTTCGTGCAACCCAACGCCATGTTTCCCGCCGCTGGTTTTCGGGCGTAACAGCCTTGTAATTGTCGGTATAGCCGAGATATTCCAGGTACATCGGCACGGTGGTTCCGGGAAGGCTGTTAAGGTCTCCCAGCACTATACTGGGCGTGGCGGGGGAGAGTTTGGAGATTATGGCGGCAATTTCCTTTTTGCGGATGGTCTGGGTTTTGTTCCAGACGGCGATAAGCTCTTTGAGGCCGGCGTTTTCTCTGGGGAGAGTGGGGTGCAGGTGGCAGTTGGCGAGCTGGACGGTCTTGCCCGCCAGTCGCACCGTCGTAAGATATGTCCCGAAGGCTCCATGCGTTTGCGGCAGATACTTGACCTTTTTCAGCGGCGTCTTGGCGAGGAACGCGAATCCGCCGGCCCAGAGGGAGTTGTGGAATTTCATGTGCGGGTACAGTTTGCCGAGATGGCGGCGGAGATATTTTTCGGATTCCGGGTTGGTTTCCTGTATGGCTACCACGTCGGCGTCGGTGTTTTTGATTATTTCGACGACCTTTTTGAGATTCGGATTACCATAATTGATGTTGTAGGAGGCGATTGTAAAGGTTTTTACTTTCGTTTCCGCGTCCGCTTTTTTGGGGGTCGGAAGTTTATTCGTATTGTCTGTAGACGCAGCCATCACTACAGCCGCAACCGCCAACACCGTAACCCAACCCAGGAACACCCGCTTCTGTAACATCTTTCGCATAATCGATACCCAGTAAAAATAAAGACACACGCAAACCACAGCAGGATAGTATACCCTGAAAGAACGAATAACGAAATGCCAATCTAGCCTATCGGATCATGCACATGCCGTCGGAGCATTCGAAGCAGGATTCGATCAATTCGTCGAGCGTGCAGGTAGCCACGCAGATGCTGGTATCGGCAGCGCCGTAGTAGATTTTCACTTCTTCGTCATCCTCGACGATTGCCCCGCAGGCGAAGCATACGTTGCCGACATCTCCGATGCGTTCGTAATCGGTCCGCGGGCTTAGCAGCGGTTCGAGGCATCGGCCGACTACTTTGGCGGGGTTTTCCAGATCGAGCATCATCGTTCCGATGCGGTAGATAGGCCCGGCGGAGGTCATCTTCACGCCGTGGTAAATCTCCAGCCAGCCGCGGTTTGTGCGAATCGGCGGAGCGGAGGCTCCGATGCGGAACTGGTCCCAATATCGCGGGCGGGGGGCGCATAAAAATTCGCTCTGGCCCCAGTGTTCCATGTCCGGCGAGTAGGAAATCCACATGCTCCCGACGCCCCGGCCGTAGGGGCGATCCAGGCGGGCGTACAGGCCGTTGACCTTCTCAGGGAACAGCACGCCGTCCTTGTTGCCGGGTTCGGAAATAATGGCTATTCGCTGGTAGGAGTGGAAATTCTCGGTTTTGGCGACCGCGATATAATGGCCGTATCTGCTGACGGCTGTGTACATTACGTAATATTCCCCGTCGATAACGGTCAGGCGGGGGTCTTCGATACCGTTTTCTTCCCAGGTTTTCCAGGGTTCCTCGTTGGCCGGCAGCATGCAGGGTTGCTTTTCCATCTCGAAGTGCAGGCCGTCGCCGCTACGGGCGAGGCTGAAGAAGGAGTATCCCTCCTGGCCTTCCACGCGGATAATCAGGTAATACGTGCCGTCCACCTTTACCGGCGTGGCGTTAAAGACGGTATTGGCGCGGTATGGCACGTCTTCGAGTGTAAGAATCGGATTACGCTGCCAACGTTGCAGCAAGTCTGGGCCGTGACGCATTGTCATGATTGTTCCTCCTCTATCGACTCGATGTAATCTTCGACGACGGTACAGGCGAGGCAGAAGTCGACGATCTGCTCAACCTGGGCTGTGCCGAGGCAGATGCAACTGTCGCTGGCGCCGTAATATATGAACAATTCTTCATCTTTGATACACGCCCCGCACGAGAAGATCATGTTGGGCACGTCGCCGATTCGCTCGTATTTTTCGCGAGGCGACAGCAGGGGGATGTTGGACCTCGCAAGCACGTGAGCCGGGTCGTCCTTGTCGAGGACGGCTGCCCCCAGCCGCACCAACGGGCCGGCGGAGGTGTCTTTTGCACCATAGTAAATCAACAGCCAGCCCTGCGGGATTTCAATCGGCACAGCGGCGGCGCCAATGCGGTTGGAATCCCAATGGCCGCCACGCGGGGTCATAACGACCCGCTCGTCGCCCCAGAATTGCAGGTCTTCCGAGAAGCTCATCCAGATTGCCCCACCGGCGGGACGTTTGAGCAGGGCGTATCGACCCTCGATTTTGCACGGGAACAGCACGCCGTTTTTCACGTCCGGCTGGGAAACGTAGCCGATGAACTCCACCGCCTTGAAATCTTCGGTGCAGGCAAGGCCCAGCCTCATGCCGAGGTCGCTGTCGGCGATGTAAGTGATGTAGTACTTGCCGTCCATCGGCGTGATGCGGACGTCGCGGATACCGTAATTTTCATATTTTGCCCGTGGGCCTGTTTGAGGCGGCGACATGAACGGTTTGTGTTCCACGGAAAAATTGATTCCATCCCGGCTCGATGCCTTGTGCACCAGCGTAAAACCCTGCAATGATTCGATGGTAATCAACATGACCATCTCGCCGTTGTACTGAGCGATGCCGGCATTGCGGATGTCGCTGCAGCGAAAGCTGAGGTCGGCAATGGAGATCAGTGGGTTGCCCTCCCAACGATGGACAATATCCCGTCCGGTATTACCGTTCATGTAACTCTCCTATACTTAAGAATTTACGCGTTTTTCGGTAATACCGACAGGGACAATTCCCCTCGCCGCCGACAAACCGCGGTATTTACACAAGCTACTTTCCACGGCGCATAAAACACCCCGGAAATTCCTTACTATTATATCGGAATTACCAGGGGCGAAAAGTTAGTTTCTCGTGATGGAAATGAACCGGGATTCTAAGGGGTTCCCTTAAGAGGACTTCAAGTTGCGGTTTCGCGATTGAGAATTTCCCAGACTTTCTGGATGTAGAAGCGGTAGTTTTCAAGCGGCGTGTTCTCGGGTACGCGATGATCCAGCCCCAGCACGCAGCCGCCGGTTGCGACCATAGGGGGGATTTTGTATTCCAGTTCCGCAGCGATTTCTTCTTTGCTGCGGCTGAGTACGTATTTGTCCAAGCCGCCGTAAAACGCCAACCGTTGCCCGTATTTTTCGCGGATTTTCACGATGTCCATGCCGGAACCCGGCTCCATGGGGTGCATGCAGTTTACCCCGGCATCAAGGAAGACGTCGATAACCGCATTCATGTTGCCGTCGGAATCCTGGTCGAAAATCCTCACGCCACGGTCGGCCAGCATGTCCCACACCCGGCGGTAATATGGGGCGATGAATTCCTTGATCTGGTTCGGCCCGGCCAGAGGCCCGGATTTGCCGGCCATGTCTTCGTGAACGCTTAAATAATCCACCTGCACCGCCGCCGAGACGCGGTCCAGCACTTTCACGGCAGTATCGCCGAAAGTCTTGAGCATGTCGTGCATGAGTTCGGGCTGATCGTAATAGGCCATGCAGAGTACCTCGTCGCCCAGCAAATCCCGCGGCGAGGAATATCCGCCGGGCATGCTTACTACAACCACCCTGCCGTTCTGGAGAAGCTCGCGGGCGACTTTTTCCCAGTCCTTCCCGAAGCGTTCTTCGGAGAACTCATAGTGCGGCTTGAGTTTCAGCCAGTCGTCCATGTTCTTGACGGGGAAGTCCAGCGGCAGCGGCAGTGTCGCGAAACCCTTGGGCAATTTCATCGTCCGCCCCATGCCGTCGCGGTAGAGCAGGTACTCGTCGTTATCCTCCAGCACTTCCTTTGTACCAGGCCCCATCCAACCGGTATTGACCGGCACGGCTCCCGAGAATGAGCAGCGGTACGTAAATGCCGAGAAGTCCAACTCCTCCGGCGTGGCGCCCTGCTCTTCCCATTTCTCCTTGAGTCCAATCATCGGGCCGAAGATTTCCGTAAACAAAGGCCTGTCGTTACGCTTGAATGTCATGTAGTCCAGATATTCATCGCGAAACACAGTAGGATTCCGCTTGATCGCCATGTCCGCATGAGTAGCCCATTTTAATTTTGCCATCAGATAATACCTTTTTGTAAAATGCCGCTTTGTTTGCAATGGTTCCCGCTCCGCAACGGAAACGAGTTTTTCCATTATCTACTAATCCATTTTCGCTTATATTCCAAATTTTTCAATGGAATATTCATGCGCATATTTGTAATATTACGGCATGTCTCTTTTGAAAAAAGTTCGAGTCAGCAATACTTTTGTTACCTATTGTTCGGCGGATTGGTACTGGGATTGCCGCGAGGGCCTTAAGGATTTCGATTTGTGGTATGTCATGGGCGGGGCGGGATGGCTTGAGACACCGGAGGGACAATTCGCGATCAGCCGGGGGGACTGCTTTATTTTCCGCCCCCATCAGCGATATTTCGGGCGGCACGACCCGGCGGACCTGTTATCGGTAACGGCGATACATTTCGATTATCTGGACGGCACAGGCCATGCCTTTCAACCTCCGGCGGAAACTGTCGGCCCGCTGCAACGAAAAATACGCGACACGGCGTTCATGGAGCAGATTCTGCATCGTGTAATTTCCGCTTTCGGGGATGATTCTGCCGGCAAAAGCGAGGCAGACGAATGGTTTCGGATGGTGTTACTGGAGATTGGGCGGTGCGACAGGCAGCCGGTTCTCCCGCCGCGTCAGCAGCGCCGGCAGCAGGATATCGACCGCATATGCGAGGGAATTGCCGTCAATCCCGGCGCGACACACAGCCTGGCGGAACTGGCTGGCCGGATGAAATGCTCGCCGGACCATTTCGCGAGGATATTCCGCAAGTACAAGGGGCTGTCACCGGGAGAATTCATTATCCGCAGCCGGATCGAAGCCGCCAGAACACTGCTGCTGAATTCCAGCCATTCCATTACGCGGATCGCGGAGCTGCTGGGATATTCCGACGTGTATTACTTCAGCAAGCAGTTCCGCGGAAAGACCGGCTGCACGCCCAGCGGTTTCCGCAGGCGGTAAATTGGCTTGGTGGAACCTCGAATTTCGCAAGATACTTTTTCAGAGGTACAAGCGTTGAACGGCGGGGCGGGGTCTAATATTCCTGCTGATTTTCTTCCCGCATTTGCAGAGCCTTTTTTTTGAGTTCAGCGTCTGTGGGCGGCTTGGCTTTTTTGAGGATGTGCAGCGTTTCACGCTGGTCGCGATATGTCCATGGCGCGACGGCGCTGAAGAAGTCAGCCACCGGCCATTCGTAAGGCGGCGGGTCGAGCTTCACCGAGGTCTTGAGGGTTTCGTAGCCTTCCTTGCGAAGTTCCACTTCATATTCACCATACCAGGTGAATTCAAAGGTTACGGGGGTTCGGCCTTTCTCCACGTGAGACACGTAAACAATCGCCCCAGCCGGCTCGGAGCGGATGGTCCATTCCCGCTCGACACAACCGCCGACCAGCGCTGCCGCAACCGCCAATATTGCGAATAACATTCTCATGGTGTTGTTTATACGCCCAAACGGCAAAATCCTCAAGTGATATCTGTTGCCTGTGGCTTGTCTTGTGGTTACGGTACTGGGGATGGCGAAAATGTATGACATTGCGATTCTGGGTGCCACGCCGGCTGGCTATGCCGCTGCCTGCCGTTTGGCTGGGGCTGGGCGAAGCGTGGTTGTCCTGAATGCGCCCACGGATGGGGATATGACCTGCCCGCTGTGCGATTGGGTGCCCCGCGATTTTTTCTCCCTGCCCGGTCTGCCCAAAACTCTGGCGACGAAAAGCAAGGCCCTCAAGTTTCAAAAAGTGCGGTTTCACGATACTGCCGTCCATCGCGTTGTGGAGCATTCCGCCCGGACACCGCTGGGATATTTTCTGCCGGCGGGGACAGCTGCCAAGGCTATGCGGGAAGCCGCCGTCAAGGCTGGGGCGACTATGCGGACGACCAAAACTTCTCCGGTAATTCGCCTGTTGGAGGATCACGTCGAGCTTATCGGGTCGCGGGTGATTCGGGCGCGGTTGTTGATTGTCGCCCAGGGTCATCCGGCGGAGGTTCTCAGCGATCTGGGTTTGACTCCTCATGTGTCGCTGGCTGCGTCTCTGAGCGTTATCGGCCTGGATATTCCCCTTACGCCGGCTTTGCAGAGAACCATAAGCAAGTCGCTGGCGGGGGCTATGCACGTGGTGCAATTGCCCGGCAAGGGCGATATGGGCATGTGTTTTCTCGTGCGGCAGCGGCTTCATGTGCGGGTGATTTCTCCCTTTTCGGCTCCTGGTTTGGGCCCCGACAAATTGATCGCTTTGCTGAAGAATTTTCAGCAGGGGGGTATTCTGCCGGAGAAGTGGTCGCCGGGCAAGGCTACCAGTGCGGCGTGGATGCCACCGGCGGGGGTGGCGCTGGAGCAGGAAGTACACGAGGCCAAGCGTGCGTTGCTGGTCGGTTCGGCGGGCGGGTTTGCCGATAGCGTTACCGGACAGGCGTTGTACCCGTCGGTTAAATCCGCCATGCTGGCAGCCGACATCGCCCTGGCTGCACTGGCTGGCGATAACCCTCAGGACGAACTGATGAACTTCCAGAATTGCTGGCGGGAATCGCTGGCGGATTATCTCCGCCCGCCGAATACCTCGCTGGCAATGCTGCTGCCGCTGC
>JAIORC010000128.1 GCA_021108335.1 Phycisphaerae bacterium | reverse complement strand
ACAGCGGCATTTACGACCACGTGGTGATAAATAATGACTTGGAAACCGCAATCCGCGAAATCGTGGATATTGTGGACGGATAATTGGATACAGGAGTTTACATCAAATGATTGAAGCACTCAGAAGCGAAGACATTATCAACAAAGTTGGCGGCCGATTCAAACTCACCGCCCTCATCCAGAAGCGATTGGGCGAAATAATGCAGGGTGCCCGGCCTCTCGTGGAGCGTACGCGCGGCATGACCGATATAGAACTGGTCATCGAGGAAATCCTGGAAGATAAAGTCGGCATCGACTACGACAATAGCGATATTGCCAAGCCCAAACCCAAGCCCAAGAAATCGTAAAGGCGGCTGAACATGATCCAACGCCAGAATCAATCCGAACTCCGGCTTGACGGTTACGAGGTTGTGCTTTGCCTTTCGGGTGGGGTTGCCTGTTACAAGTCGGCGACTCTCGCCAGCAGGCTGGTGCAGGCCGGCGCGGGCGTTTCGGTGGCTATGAGCGAGGCGGCGGAGCGTTTTGTTACCCCGTTGACGTTCCAGGCGTTGACGCATCGGCAGGTTTTCACGAGCTTGTGGCAGTCCGGCGAAGACTTCCGCAGCCGGCACACGTCGCTGGCGGATTTGGCGGACATCATTGTCGTCGCCCCAGCCACGGCGGATATCATGGCGAAAATGGCGGCTGGTATTGCCGACGGGCTTGTCCCCACGACGATACTGGCGGCTACCGGGGCCTGCCCGATTCTCATAGCTCCGGGGATGAACACGCGGATGTGGGAGTCGCCGGCGACGCAGAGCAATGTCGCCCGTCTAAAGGAGTGGGGATTTAACTTCATAGGCCCAGCCGAGGGCAACCTCGCCTGCGGAACCGTCGGCATCGGACGAGTCGTCGAACCGGAAGAAATCCTCGCCACCATCGCCGATATCCTCAAGCAGAACCCCCCAAAGAACGCCGCCACGACATAGTATTCTGTCAAACTGGGTGGCATGGCTTGCTTGCAAGCCATGGTTGTTCGACATTCGTAACAGATGTGTGAAAATCGTCTCGCAACATTTCATGGCGCCCCGCTGCTGGACGGAAAACACATGGCTTGCAAGCAAGCCATGCCACCCAACAACGGGTGTTGGGTGGTTTTGTCAAATTACATTTAAGTGCCGGGTGGTTTTGTCAAATTACATTCAGATGTCGGGTGCCGTGGCGGGAGCGAAGCGACAGCCACGAACGATGATGCGATAGGAGAGTGGGTGGCCCCTTGGGGGATGAATCCCGTACATGCTTCTGCGAGCAGAAGCATGGCACCCAACATGACCCAATATAACCCAACAATTTTTTGAGATGCGACTATGAAAATTCTCATAACTGCCGGGCCGACGCGGGAATATATCGACAGCGTGCGGTACATTTCCAACGCGTCGAGCGGCCTGATGGGTTTCGCCGTTGCCGCCGCAGCCGTCGCGGCCGGGCATGATGTAACGCTGCTGGTCGGGCCTGGGCTTGCTGATCCGCCGGCTGGGGTCGTAGTTGTGCCGTTTGTCAGTGTTGCGGATTTGCAGGCTGGGCTTGATGAGCATTTCGACGATTGCGACGCGCTGGTGATGGCTGCGGCGGTGGGGGACTTCCACGTCGCAAATCCCGCCGAAACGAAACTATCCCGCAAGGCTGGGCCTGTTACCATCGAGTTGCTGCCCACCGAAGACCTGTTGGCCGGCGTAGCCGGTCGCAAACGCCCCGGACAAACGGTCGTTGCTTTTGCAGTCGAGGACGGTACGCCGGAGGAAATCCAAGCCAAGGCCCGGGCGGAGCTGGCTGCCAAGAGGGCGGATTTTTCCGTAGTAAACACGCCGGAGGCGATGGGCGCCGCCGCCAGCCTGGCCTGCATTTTGACGGCTGAGACAATACTTTTACCCTGGGCACACCGCGAGAAGCGCGAACTGGCCCGACACATCATAAAACTGCTGGAGGCAGAACGTCAATGAGTCCGATAACACTAAAGATACGCCGTAAGGCCGGCTGCGATGATGTCCCCTTGCCGCAGTATATGTCCGATCACGCTGCGGGCATGGATATCTGTGCCGCCTGCGACGGCGACGTGGTAATCGCCCCGGGCGACGTAAAGCTGGTCCCGGCGGGATTTTACATGGCTGTGCCGGTGGGCTTCGAGGCCCAGGTTCGCCCCCGCAGCGGGTTGGCGTTGAAGCACGGTATTACGCTGCCGAATTCGCCGGGCACGATAGATTCGGATTATCGCGGCGAGGTGTGCGTGATTCTGGGCAACGTCGGCAGGGATGAGTTTGTCGTCCGCCGTAGCATGCGGATTGCCCAGATGGTTATCGCGGCGGTTCACCAGGCGGATATCGCCGTGGTGGAAACGCTGGACGAAACCGCCCGCGGCGAAGGCGGTTTCGGACATACGGGCGTGTAAATCGCCGGGCGAAACATGCTTCTGCAAGCAGAAGCATGGCACCCAGATTGAAAATGGAAAGAAATTGGGTGTAATCGTGCGGAAATGAATTTTTCATTCCCGCGCGGCGGCCATCCTTGGCCGCCGCGAAACCGCGCAGGAATGCGGGCAAAACCATGGTGGCCTGGGAAGGCCACCACGTGAGAGTTAGATGTGCAATGTTGGGTGGCATGGCGACACCGCAGGGGTCGCCATGAAGGACCACCGCAGAGGCGAAAGCATGCTTCTGCGAGCAGAAGCATGGCACCCGGCGAGAGTTTGTACCGCCGCAAGTTGCAAATGGAAAGAGGCCAGGGATGGTGAAAAAAAACGGTTCGAGTAAGCGCGCGTCCAAATCTTCGACTGCCCCCTCCCCGGAGGCAGCACCTCACAAAGGCGGTGGCCGTTTCGTCCGCTATTGCTTTACGCTGATTCTGTTGGGCGTGATGGTGTTGGCTTGGCTGAGCATGGTGAGTTTTCATCCGGACGACCCGCCATCTTCCAACGTCTACGTTCCAAGCTACCAGATGCAGAACCGGGCCGGGATCGTCGGTGCTCACGTGGCCTATACGTTGCGGTACTGGGTGGGGTGCGGCACGTATGTTGGCTTGGGGCTGATAACGCTTTGGGCGGCGATGGGCCTGATCGGCAGGGGGATTCGCGACGTGCCCTGGCGGCTGATCGGCATGGCGATGTTGGTAACGGCTGTCAGCGCCGCAGCCAATCTCCACAGTCCCAACCTCACCGGCGAGATGGTGCGGAACCCCGCCGGCGTGCTTGGTATCGCGTCCGGCGAATTTCTGTTGGCGAAGTTCGGCCCACACGGAAGCTGGGTTGTGATGTTGATAGTCGGATGTATCGGCGTGATGCTTACGGCGGATCATCTTGTGAAGATGCTCTTTACGCGGCTGGTTGGTGCTATGGGCCATCGCAGCGGCATGGCTGGAAAATACGCCGACCTTCGCGAGAGAAGAAAAGCTGCCCTCGCAGCCGCTGCAGCCGCACCCGTTGCCATAGCGACAGCACCGTCGGCACCGCGTCAGAAGCCCCCGACGGCGGCGATTCCCGAACGGGCCAAGCCCGCTGCCGATTCCGCCGCGCCGTCGGGCGAAGAGAAGCAGACGGATCGCCCCCGGTCGCTTAAAAAACTGTTCGCCCGCCCGGATCGCCCGAAAAGTCCCACTCAACCCCAGCCGGCAAAGAGGGCAGGCAAAAAGGCGAAAAAGCTGCCTGCCGCCGCGCCCGCCAAGGTCAAACGAATCGCCAAGCCGCCGCTGCCCTCCATGGATTTGCTCGTCGAGCCGAAGGGCGGCTACCAGGAGGTTGCCGAGATGCAGGCAGCCCAGCGGAAATTCGTGCTCCAGCAGACTCTGGACGATTTCAACGTGCCGGCGAAGGTGGACGGTTATCAGACCGGGCCTGTGATTACCCTTTACGAAGTCTCGCTCCAGCCGGGCGTCAAGACGGCGCTGATCGCGAACCTGGCTACGGACATTGCTCGCAGCCTGGCGGTTACGGGCGTGCGAGTGGTGCCCCCACGATTCGGCAAGGACACTGTCGGCATTGAGGTGCCCAACCTGAACAAGGAAATCGTCCGAATCCGGGAACTGATGGACAAGCGGCAGGACGCCGAGAAGGATATGACCCTGCCGATGTATCTCGGCAAGGACGCGGCTGGGCAGGCTATCGTCATTGACCTGGCCAAGTGCCCGCACATGCTCATCGCCGGTACGACCGGCTCGGGCAAGAGCGTTTGTATCAACTCGATTATCATGTCGCTGCTGATGACGCGGACGACCCAGCAGGTGCGGTTTATTCTGGTTGATCCGAAGATGGTCGAGATGGCGGCGTTTGAAAAGCTGCCGCACCTGCTCTGCCCGACGATAAACGACATGAAGAAGGCAGAGGAGATTCTCGAATGGGCGACCACCAAGATGGACGAACGCTACGAGCTTCTCCGCGAAGCCGGCGTCAAGAACCTTGCCGGTTATAACAAACTCTCGCCGAAGCAGCTTTACGAGCGGTTCGGGGTTGAGACCGAGGAAGAGCAGGCCAGGATTCCCACGTCCATGCCGTCCTACGTTATTATTATCGACGAGCTGGCCGACCTGATGATGACTTCCTCCAAGGAGGTGGAGGCGTACATTATCCGCATCGCCCAGAAGGCCAGGGCGGTTGGTATTCACCTGGTGCTGGCGACGCAGAGGCCTTCGGCGAACGTGGTTACCGGCCTGATTAAATCCAACATGCCATGCCGGATAAGTTTCCGCGTAGCCAGCGGGCAGGAAAGCCGCATTGTGCTCGACCAGAAAGGCGCGGAAGTTCTCCTGGGTCAGGGCGATATGCTGGCGCTTCAGCCCGGCAGAAGCGATCTCGACCGGGCACAGGGCACATTCGTGGACGACAGCGAAATCTACGCGGTGGTCAAGGAACTCGAACAGCACCAGGAGCAGCATTTCGACGTCGAGTTACTGAAGCTCCAGAGCAGCACCGGCGGTGAGTTAAGCGGCGAGCGCGACGAGTTGTTCGATTCAGCGGTGGAAATCGTCCTGGCCAGCGGGCGGGGCAGCGTTTCGCTGTTGCAGCGGCGGATGCAGGTAGGCTACGGCCGGGCAAGCCGGATTATCGACCAGATGGCCGAGGCGGGCCTGCTCGGCGCGCACAAAGGCTCACAAGCCCGCGAATGCCTGATTACCGTAGACGATTGGCACGAAATGCAGGCCTCCATCGAAGCGGACCAATCAGGAGCATCCAGCCTGAACGGACAACCCACAAGCGCCTGATTTCCCGTCCTCAAGGCGAGAAATCAGAATGTCTAATGTCTAATGACCAATGTCTAATGTCTAAAAACAACTGGTCGGGTGGCATCCTTCTGTTTGCAGAAGCACGGTTGCTACGCGATAGTAGGTACCGTAGAATAGACGGATGTTGCCAGGTGGGGTCGGTTTGCTAAGTGGATCAGAAGGTTTGGTCAGCGGAGTGGGATAATGATACGTTACAAATGTATCAAGTGTGGTTCAACGCTGGAGAGTTCGTCTTCAATGGCAGGGCAGGAAGATAAATGCCCCGTTTGTGGGCAGGTGTGTGTCGTTCCGAAGAGTATACGTCGGGTTCTAATTATCATCAGCGTCTGTGGCGGAGGCTTTCTGCTGCTATGCGTAGTTGCCGTTGTCCTATTAAACCAACCCGCAAGCTTACGATGCGATCGCTTTGATGTCGGAAATCCACCAGGCGAACCTACCCCGCCTGCTTCCCAACCCGCAAGCTTACGATGCGATCGCTTTGATGTGGCCGTAGTGTTGAAGGGCGACAAACTCGAAGTTTCTCTCGATACGGACTTGCCCGATGATACCTCGCTCATGGTTTCGGTTTGGCGCACCTACCGGGAGAAAGGAAATACAGAGCGTTACATAATAGACTACTTTTCCGATGGGAGCGCGGTGGGCAGATGGCGGGGTAAGCAAGTGATCGATGTAAACAATGAAAAGGCCCTACGCAGGTTCCATGCGAAACGAGAACAGTTAGCAAAGATCGACATGGCTGGAGAGATTGAGTCAATCAGTGATAGCATTGAGGTGGGCTTTACGATACCGGTTAATCAGCCCAATCCGGCTTTTGGGAATAGGAACAAGAATCTATGTGGCAAGATGGTCCGACAGTCCAAGTCCGGTTTGCGCATCATCGAATGGAAGCGAAGGGTGCCTTATCCATTGCGCCACTCTTGTTCAAAATAAATCAGGCGGGTGGCATGGCGACACCGCAGGGGTCGCCATGATGGAGTCCGTAGCAAGCCCCTTGGGGGGCGATCGGCTGACATGTATCTATCTTTCGTGGCTGTCGCTTCGCTCCCGCCACAGCACCCGGCGTTTTTTTTTAGTCATTAGACATTAGACATTGGTCATTACGGTCTAATACGCTACGCCGAAGTTGCGCCATTGGCTGGTGGGTGGGGCGGTTTGCTGGGTGGTTTTGTGGATATGCGAACCCATGCAGCGGGCCAGTTCCGCGAGGAAGGCGGCGACTTCCCGCGGCTGGCCTTCCACGATGCACTGCACACGGCCGTCGGGGAGATTTTTGACAATCCCGACCACGTCATAGCCGCCGGCGACGCGGCAGGCAGTGAAGCGAAACCCCACACCCTGCACCATGCCGGAGAAATGAACTATTTTTTGAATTATCGTATCGGCCATGTTTCTCATCGTAATTATACCGGCTCCCTTGCGTTTCGGTCAAAAGCGATTATCATGCGTTTACGATAATGGGAGATAATTTATGCAAATCTGGCTGAATGGCAATATGGTGGCCCGGGACGATGCGAATATCAACGTGTTCGATCACGGCTTGTTGTACGGCGACGGCATATTCGAGGGAATTCGGATATACAACGGCGGCATTTTTCAGTGCGACGCCCATCTTGATCGCCTGTTCCGCTCGGCGGAAATGATTCGTTTAGTCATCGGCTACACGAAGGACGAATTGCGGGCGGCGATGGAGCATTGCATCCAGGCCAACGGCTTGACCGACGGCTATATTCGGCTGGTGGTTACGCGAGGCGTCGGCAATCTGGGGATTGACCCGTTCCTGTGCAAAAAATCCAGCACGTTTATCATCGCCGACAGTATCCAGTTGTATAGCGAAGAGATGTACGCAACCGGCATTGCCGTTATCATCTCCAAAACTCTTCGCACGCATTCGTCGATGCTGCCGCCGGAGACCAAGAGCCTCAATTATCTCAACAACATCCTGGCCAAGATCGAAGCCGTCGACGCCGGCGTGCCGGAAACGCTGATGTGCAATCAGGAAGGCTACATCGCCGAAGCCAGCGCCGACAACGTCTTCATCGTCAAAGACGGCGCGATTCTTACCCCGCCGCCCAATGCGGGTATCCTGCTGGGAATTACCCGCTCGGTGGTGATATACCTGGCTGGGACACTCGGGATAAAATGCTCCGAAGAAAACATCATGCCGCAGGATGTCCTCGAAGCCGACGAGTGCTTCCTGACCGGCACGGGCGCGGAAGTAATCGCCGTAACGAAAGTGGACGACCAAACCCTCGGTAACGGAACCGCCGGCCCGATCACGCAAAAAATTCTGGCGGCGTTCCGGGAATTCATCCTCACCGACAAGCAGATACCATACACGGAGTGATTACTTCGCCCCATGTCAGGTGGCACAGGCTTGCTCCCAGGGGGCTTGTAACCCCCTTGGGGCAGGCCTGTGCAAATTCCCACGATATCGGGTGGCATGGAAACCCCGCGTTTTTTGCGGGGTAGCCATGAAAGAGCGATTCACAATTTCTACGACATCCCTCATGGCCTCACTTTGTATCCTAGCGCGGTGGCCTTCCCAGGCCACCGCGGCACAGGGTTCGCGGAACGAAAAACACATGGCCCCCAAGGGACCATGTCACCCAAACACCCATTCGCTATCGTGTATCTATCTTTCCCCAAGGGGGGGGGCCACCCGACATTTTTTTCTGGGCCAATCATGGCGACCCCTGCGGTGTCGCCATGCCACCCAACAAAAGGTAATTTCTGTATCTATCTTTCCCCCAGGCCTGCCCCAAGGGGGGGGCGTCGTGTTCTGTCTCGTGGGAGCTTGCAAACATCGTGGCTGTCGCTTCGCTTCCCGCCACGGCACCCTGTAATTGTATAGAAAACGCGTGGGTGGGAGCACCCACCTTACGGTTCTGATTACTTCGCTTTTTGTTGGGCGGCGCAGTTGTATAGCAGAATGTTCAGCGCGATTCGCTGGGCGTCTTTGGGTTTATAGCCGACGTAGCCGGCTGGCGGGATTCCGGTAGCCGGTGCTGCTATTCCGTAGCGGCTGAGGATAACGACGATTCGCCCGCCGCGCTTGACGATGAACAATTGCGGCTTGGCTTCGGTGTTGCCGACGCGTTTTTCCGCGGCGGGATTGTATTGCACCTGCCGGATGTCGTTGCCGATTCCCCCACCGAACTTCCCGCTCAGCAGTGGATGATCCGCCGGAATAGGCCGAATCGCATCGGCGGAGAACATTTGGCCCAGTAGTTTCTCAGCCTTCTTGAAAGATTCGTCGCGTCCGTCGCCGTCGATCAACAACAGGCCGCCCCGTTTGAGATACCCCTTGATCTTTCTGAAATCCGCGGGCGAAAAAGCGTTTATGTTGCTCAGCCAGGCCAGCGGATAATCCTCGCCGATCTGCTCGTCGGGTTTCAGCCTTGTCTGCTTGATTCCCACGCTGATGCCGGCAGCCAGTTCGTTCGAAAGTTTCCTGACCGCGGCGGGCACGGACGTTTTTTCGTCGCCGGCCCCAAGACAGGCGATGCGAATGTATCGTTCGGGCTTGACTGCTCGGAGCGCCAGGACGGGTTTGGGAAGGCTGAACTTTCGCTTGAAGCTGCGGCTGCTGGTCGCTCGGGCCATTATGTCAAAAAACACGTCGAATGCTGCTGCCCGCGTTTTGTGATATCCCTTGTGCCACGATTTGCTGACATCGCTTTGAAGGAGGAATATTTTTTGCCGACCGGCCGGGCCGATAGCCATTACGGAAAAGCTATGCAAGTTCGGATTGGCGAACGTAACCGGTTTGGCGGAGGAATCCTCGGACAGTCCGTTGAGATATGTCCGGGCGGCCTTGGTTAATTTCCCGTCTCCCGCGAGCGGCTGAACGATAACCACTCCACCGTTATCGAGGTATTCTCCCAGTCGTCTGGAAAAATCCCTGGGCGGCGTGGGGTTGGATCCCACCGCGAGATAGAGAACCGGAGCCTGCCGGAGCTTCTCCAGCGTGGCATACGGCGTCATCTTCCGCCAGGAAAGGTTACGGTTGAGTTTTCGGTTGGCCTCGCGGCAGATGTTCGTAGCGTCGTTGTAATCGGCAAGCGGGAGTGTGCCCAGAGAAATTTTGTTTATCAGC
>JAIORC010000039.1 GCA_021108335.1 Phycisphaerae bacterium | reverse complement strand
ACCAGTGTTTCGATTTTGCCCATTGTTTCTTTGTGCGGCGGGGCGTCTCCAGCCAGGATAATTACTTTGTGTGTTTCGTCTCCACGTGCCCATTTCTGTTTGTGGATTGCGGCGTAGAGTCCGTCGTACACGGCTTCGGGTTTGTCGCCGCCGCCGCGAACCGAAGCCTTGCTCAGAATTCTCACGAGCAGGGAAGCGTTGGGCGTGAGGGGATGAACCTGTACGACAAACTGGGACTTTTTGTCGCGGTCGCGGTAGAATACCACGCCAATCCTGGTCTTGGGACAAACCATCTTGAAGGCCCGGAGAATTTTTTTGATATCCCGCCTGATCCAGTTTACCACCTCCCTCATGGTTCCCGTGGAATCGACGACAAACGTTACGTCCAGCCGGCGTATTTTAAACTCGCCGATTTCTAAATCCTTACGCCACTTACGATCGCCCGGATCCTTGATTTCCAGTGGCGGATCAAGCAGTGTGGATGTTCCTTTGTAAGGTTTGATGGAGCCGGGTTTCGGAGGAGTAAAGGTCGTGTTTCTAAGCCACTCGTCCCATGCCCTTACCGTTTTTATATACATCGCGGTCGAGCCTTCGTCAAACCACGTCTGCATTGCGGGAATGTCGGTTTTCATGCCTCTGAGAATATAATCTCCGCGGCAGATCGAGTTGTGATGGGTCTGAAACTTCTTGATCATAGACCTGGCGATATCCGAACTCTGCCAGAGGCCAAAGGTTGTCCGCATGCTGTTGATAACCGGCATGTCTCTGGGGTACATGGAATTGGTACGCTTGAATAAATCGTTGTATATCTGCCTGTTTGCCACTGTAGGCCCCTGTGGAGTCAGGAGATTTATCATGCTCAGTCTCATGGCTCCCCGGAATTGTTTCTTCTTAGCCAGCTCAACCGTCCCTTCTTCCCAACGCTTTCGTTGTTCGGCCGTCAGCGATAAGGCACGTGCGTGCAGGGCCTCCCACGCGAGAATCTTTACAAAACTATGCCCGGACGATTGCATCGGGATTTCGGTGGACGGCGGCTGTTTTTTACGCTTTTTTGCGGTAAAGACAATGAGGTATGGCCTTTTGGAAACCGTTAAAAATTTATTTCTGCTACGAACGGCTGCAATTGACGCGGGCTTCGTTTGGGGGGTAAAGGTGTCGTTCATCATCTCCAGAAGTATATCGGTAACTCGCGGATCGCCGATTTTGGATATACTGATAACCGCCATGGCGCGAGTCTTCCAGTCCTTGCTTTGCAGGTAATCGCTGTAAGTCCGAATATAGTATTTGACGAGCCGCTCCATTTTCGCGTTGCCCGTCGAAGCGGTTTTCTTGCCGCTTTTGGCTTTTGTGCCAGCCGCCCAGGCCAGGCGGCTGGGACAAAATAAACTACACGTCATTACTCCAATCAGGACGAGAATGGTAAGTTTGATTCTGGGCATGTGAACTCCGTTTATATATTCGTTTTTCTGGGCGCAGTAAAATAACCCCGGCCGAGCGGTATACGACCAGCCGGGGTTATTAGTTATGCTATGCAATTCAAATCCACCTGTGAAGAGGTTTTTTGTTTTTACTTCTTCTTGCGGCGGTTGCGTCGTTCGCGGCGCTTTTTTGAACCGATTTTTCTGCGTCGTCTGGGTTTACTCATAAGATTCCTCTATTCGAATACCGTCGCACCTCCATGGTGCGAAGGAAGAATTATACATAATGCCGGGTGCATTGTCACGTTGAATTTTTTATGAGAAATTCACAAACTTGCAGCCGCTGGTTGAAACTGCGATAATCCCCGTGTGACGAAGATTGTTTACGAAGGGAAGAAATATGAGTGATGTACAGACTGTTCGGTCATATTTGCGATTAACGCTGGCTGACGGCATAGGCACGAAGACGTTTCACCGGCTTGTCGAGGCCTTTGGCGACGCTGCCGCAGCCGGGGAGGCAGGTCCTGTCGCGTGGCGGGGGCTTAAGGGCATTGGCCCGAAGGCTATCGCCGCACTCCAGGCAGTTACCGACGAAACCATCGACGAAGAGCTTGCCGAGGCCCGGCGGCTGGGCGCGGAGATTCTCTGTCTGGAGGACGAGGCGTATCCCGCGGCGTTGAAAAATATTTTCGACCCGCCGCCGGTGTTGTACGTCCGCGGACGTCTGGAGCCGAACGACGCCTCGGCGGTGGGCGTGGTCGGTTCGCGACGGTGTACGCATTACGGCATGGAGCAGGCAGATCGGTTTGGCGGGCTGCTTGGTCGGGCTGGAATGACCGTGGTTTCCGGCGGGGCGCGGGGTATAGACACGGCTGCACATCGCGGGACGTTGGCGGCAGGGGGCCGAACCCTGGCGGTGATGGGCTGTGGGCTTGGGCACACGTATCCGCCGGAGAACGAGAAGCTGTTCGAGCAAATCGTAGCTGAGGATCGCGGGGCGTTGATCAGCGAGTTGCCGGTGCGGACGGCTGTGCTTAGCGGCAATTTTCCGACACGGAATCGGATTATCAGCGGCATGAGCCTGGGCACGCTGGTAGTAGAGGCGGCGGTTCCGTCGGGTGCGTTGATTACCGCCCGCGTTGCCGCCGAGCAGGGCAGGGAGGTTTTCGCCATGCCCGGCCGGGTTGATTCGCCCCTGTCGGCGGGCACGAATCAACTGCTGCGGGACGGCGCGCACCTTGCTGCCGACCTGGATGACATACTAGGCCCGTTGGGGGAGGCAGGGGCAGCTTTCAGCGAATCGCCCGCTGATGCGGTGGAACTGCCGGCACCGGCGGGTTTGACCGAAATCGAGCAGAAACTCTATGACGCCCTGGCTATCGGCGCGCTGTCGATGGACGACCTGATCCGCCGAACGGAACAGGAAACAGGCCCAGCCGCCGCGGCAATGACGATGCTCGTGCTCAAAGGCGCAGTCGCCCAGAAGCCGGGAAACGTTTTCGCGAGAAAACGAGGGTAATATTCAGTAAAATCCGGGTAATTCATCCCCCAGGGGGCCACCCAATCCAAAAACAAATTCGAAAATTTCAAAAATAAAAACAAAACCGGGGTGCCGTGGCGGGAGCGAAGCGACAGCCACGATGTTTGGAAACTCCCACGAACACGGTTCTCTGGGAACCATGCCACCCGATTTTTTTGCAAAATCGCCTAAAAAAGCATTTTCCATTCACGTAGTCGGCCGATATACTCTACCCCCTTGAGAGGAAACGTGTCGCTCCGGCGGCGGTGTTTTACTTGATGTTATTTTTCATACTGTTCCCGTAATCGGCGGGAATGGTTAATGTGTTGCTGATATGAGGGTTTTGCAAAATGGGAATCGGACGTGGAAGTTGTTGTATCGTGGTGGGGTTGCTGTGCGCGGTGGTATCGCCGTGTTTGGCTCAGCAGCGACAGCGGATACCCCGGACCAGTCCTGGGGCTTACAAGTCCATGGAAAAGCCGAAGCAGCCGGCACCCAACAAGCCTGTCGAGCTGCCCGATCCCAAGGTTGATATTTCCGAAGACACCAAGGTCATTGTCGAGGTTCTCAAAGGCGTCCGGTTCATTTCGCGTGAAGAGCAGTTGCAGGAAGACCCGAAGGCCGAGGGGATCGATGTTTCCGAGGTGGAAGTTCTGAATACTCCAGAATTTCTCAAGCAGATTCAGCCGTTCCTTGGCAAGCCGGCTTCCCTGAAATCGATCGGCGAGATGGTTCGCGCTACTATTCTTTACTATCGCAGCAAGAATCGGCCTGTGGTTGACGTGATTATTCCCGAGCAGGACGTTACCAGCGGGATTGTTCAACTGCTGGTAATCGAAGGCCGGCTGGGTAAGATAACCGTCGAGGGCAATAACTGGTTTTCCGACGCCCTGATCCGCAGCAAGATACAGTTGAAAGAGGGCGACCCGATCTATGCCGGCAAGCTGCTCGAGAATGTCGACACGGTCAACAAGAACCCGTTCCGCTACGTCAGGCCGGTGCTTTCCCCCGGAAAACTTGTGGGCCAAACCGACCTGAAATTGCAGACGACGGATCGTTTTCCGTATCGATTTTACGCCGGATACGAGAACACCGGTACTCGCACGACGCGGCTGGGGCGGTATTTAGCCGGCGTGAACATGGGCAATCTGTGGGGCCAGGGCCATGAGGCGGGGTATCAGTTTGCCACGAACGATAAATTCTCGGGCATCGGGATTCATTCCGCATATTACCGCATTCCGTTCGACAATGGCCAAAAGCTGGCGTTTTTCGGGAATTACGCGACATACGACGCGAGACACAAGGGGCTTGACCAGGTAGGTCAGAGCTGGCAGTTGAGCACACGGTACATTGTTCCGCTGCAGTCGCCGTGGCAGGCTTACCGGCACGAACTGCAACTCGGCTTCGACTTCAAGCGGACGGATAACGACATTGAATACGGCGGGTTCCAGATTTACGACTCGGCGGTGGATACCAACCAGTTTGTGCTGCAATACGGCGGCTATCTTGACGATCCGCTGGGCAACACGTCGTTTACGTTCAGCAATTACTGGGGCCCCGGTGCCCTTAGCAGCAAGGCCCAGCGGGCGGACTACATCAAGGCCCGGCCCGGCACGGATCCGAATTATTTCTATTCCAATCTCAGCCTCGAGCGTATCTGGTATCTGCCGGCGGAATTTACGTTCGTCAACCGCGTGATGGGACAGTTGTCCAGCGAGCGGTTGCTTGGCAGCGAGCAGATGGGCTTCGGCGGTTACAATACGGTTCGCGGCTATGACGAGTGGGAAGTCGGTGCCGACGAAGGGTTGGTTCTGTCGCTGGAGCTTCGCACGCCGGAGATCAAGCTGGGGAAATTCTTCAACAAGCTGGAACTGGAAAACAAGCTGCAATTCCTGGTTTTCTGGGATTACGGAGCGGCCCACAATGTCGGCAATGCTCCCGGGGAGGACAAAAGCAATACTCTCCAGAGTATAGGTGCCGGCCTGCGGTATAAAATCGGCCCGCACGCCAGCTTCCGCATGGACTACGGCCATCGCTTGAATGAGGTAACATCCGATTTCAACGACCAAGGCCGACTGCACATCGGGGTGCTGGTTTCGTACTGATGGTTTTGGTGGCAAACCTGTGTCATCACGGTACTTTTGTAAAAAAACTCACTTGACCAATTCGTCGCTGGCGGGTACAAACTACGGTCTTATTTGCTCCGCGGCTGTTGGACTGCGCCGCTTGCGAGACACGGAAGATATGTCGAACGATAAGGATATGGAAAATATGGACTTGCCATCGCTGCGAAAGCAGATTGACAAGTTGGACCACCAGATTGTCGAATTGCTGAATCAGCGGGCAGAGGTTGTGGTTTCGGTCGGCAAGACCAAACGGGGTGATGGTACGCCCATTTATGCCCCGGATCGGGAGCAGGCGGTACTCAAACGCCTCGCGGAGCTAAACCATGGCCCACTGCCGCAGAAGACACTCCAGGCGATTTATCGCGAGTTGATGAGCGGATCGTTCGCGCTGGAGAAGCCGTTGCGAATTGGTTTCCTCGGGCCTGAGGGCAGCTTCAGCCACCTGGCGTCGATGCGGAAGTTTGGGGCGTCGGTCGAACATCTGCCCCTGCCGGATATCCGCGGGGTCTTCGGCGAGGTAATCCGCGGGCATTGCGACCTTGGGCTTGTACCGATCGAGAATAGTCTCGGCGGCGGCGTTATCGACACGATGGATTGTTTCGTCGATGGCGGCGTGCATATTATTGCCGAGGTGCTGGTGGAGATTCATCACAACCTGCTGGCCAATTGCCCGCCGGAAGAAATAAAGCTGGTGGCATCCAAGCCGGAAGTTTTCGCCCAGTGTCGCAACTGGTTGAGCACCGGCCTAAGCGGCGTGGAGTTGGTTCCGGTTGCTTCGTCCAGCCGGGCTGCGGAGATGGCTGCCAATGAGTCGAACCTTGCGGCGATTGGGTCGCAACTGGCGGCGGAGCTGTACGGGTTGAAGGTGGTATTCGCCAATATCGAAGACAAGGCCAACAACCAGACGCGGTTCCTGGTAATCAGCCGGAAGCCCGCCAGGCGGAGCGGCCACGACAAGACGGCTATGCTGTTTACCACGCCTCACGAGGCTGGGGCGTTGGCGGAAGTGCTTAACATATTTGCCCGCTGGGACGTGAACCTCACTAATATCGGTTCGAGGCCTTCCAAGCGGCGGAATTGGGAGTATTATTTCTTCGTGGACGCCGAGGGGCATATGGAAGACGAAAACGTCCGCCAGGCACTCGAAGAAATGAAGGATTATTGCAAGGAATTGCTTATATTGGGGAGTTTTCCCCGTGCGACCAGTACGATTTAGTATCGAAAAAGCTAAAGATTCAGGCGAAAAGCGAATTTGGAAAATTTGAAAAATTTGACAATCAACATAAAGTAGAAAGGTATCAGACATGGCCCGTAAGCTGTTTATCGCAGGAAACTGGAAAATGAACACGACTGCCGCCAGCGGCAGCGCCCTGGCAAAGGGATTGGTGGAAACCATCGGCACGATTGATTCGATCGATCTGGCGTTTTTCCCGCCGAGCGTTTACCTTTCGACGATTTGCCAGGCGGTTTCCGGCAGTACGATTTCCGTCGGTGCCCAGAACATGTACTTTGAAGATTCCGGTGCGTTTACCGGCGAGATTTCCGGCGGGATGATCAAGGACGTCGGTTGCAGGTACGTTCTGCTGGGCCATAGCGAGCGTCGCCACGTCATGGGCGAAACCGACGAGATGATTAACAAGAAGGTTCTCAAGGCCCTCGATGCGGGGCTGGACGTTATTCTGGCCATTGGCGAATTGCTGGAAGAGCGCGAGGCGGACAAGACGATGGAAGTCAACGAGCGGCAGATTCGCAAGGGTCTTACGGGAGTAACTGCCGAGCAGATGGCCCGCATAACCGTCGCCTACGAGCCTGTCTGGGCAATCGGCACGGGCAAGACAGCCACGCCCGAGCAGGCCCAGGAGGTTCACGCCGAAATTCGCAAACTGATCGCCGAGATATACAGCCAGGACATCGCCGACGCGCTGCGGATTCAGTATGGCGGCTCGATGAAGCCGTCCAACGCAGCCGAGCTTCTCGGCCAGCCCGATGTGGACGGCGGGTTGATCGGTGGGGCGAGCCTGAAAGTGGAAGATTTTACAGCCTTGGTAAAGGCTGGGCTTTAGATTAGAGCAGTTAGCGTCAAAACCGGCGTGGCCGACTTGACGAAGAATAAATAATTTACAGAGTGGCCGAGGAAGGCCAGCGAGGTTAAGACGATGGCAGTGGTTTTTGGAATTCTATTTTTGATAGTGTGTTTTCTTCTGATACTGGTGGTGTTGCTTCAGAAGGGACGCGGTGGCGGTTTGAGTGGCGCGTTTGGTGGTGCCGGCGGCGCCGGCAGCGCTTTCGGCACGCGTACCGGTGACGTGTTTACATGGGTTACCATTGGTTTGACGGCGGCGTTTCTGCTGCTTGCGATTGCCACAACGCTGGCGGTTCGAGCGGATATCCCGACCAGCCAGGTCGCTATGCCCGTGTTTTCTCCAATGAGTTGGGACGTCAAGGAGAAGGGCGATTCGACCACGGTTACGATGAAGGTGACGACCAAAGGCGCGAAGATTTACTATACCGTTACCGGCAAGGAGCCTACGAAGGACTCGTTGCCGTATAGCACGACCTCCGTTACCGTCAAGCGGGGCCAGACGCTCAAGGCCAAGGCGTTCCGTAGCGGCATGGACCCTTCGGAGACGGTAACGGTGCTTTACGACGTGCCCAAGCCAGAACCGAAGGCGACGCCAGAACCGGTGGCTGTGCCCAAGCCGGTCGACGAAACGAAAAAAACACCGGAACAGCCGGCACCGGCGGCCCCCAAGACGGCACCGAAAAAAACGGTTGGCCCGCCGGTTCCCCTGGCACCCAAACCGGCACCGGCGAAATAACTTCGGGAAGGACTATCGCGATGTTGAAATCAATGACAGGTTTTGGGGCGGCTGCCGGAGAGATTCAGGGTGTTGAGTTCTCCGTGGAGATAAAATCCGTCAATAATCGCTATCTGAAGATTTACACAAAGCTGCCGGAGCGTCTTGGAGCGCTTGAGGCGAAGATCGAGCAGATTCTCCGCCGGCGGCTTCATCGCGGCAGTCTTTCGCTTTCGGTGCAGATGAAGCTTTCCGACGACCAGGCGGCTTATACCGTAAACGCAGCGGCTTTGCAGAGTTACATGGAGCAGCTTCGGCCTTTGGAGGTTGAGGCCAATCCAATGTTCCGGCTTGACGTTGGTTCGCTGCTCCAGTTGCCGGGTGTCTGCCGGCCTCCCGAGTTGGACGACATTGCCGAGAAAACCGGTGACGGGTTGTGCGAGCTGGTCGACCAGGCAGTCGTCGCCATGATCGAAATGCGTAAAATCGAAGGCCAGTCCATTTTGGAAGACCTTCAGAATAATGCCCGTATAGTCGTCGAGCGTCTCGCTGAGATTGCCGGCCGCACGGATGACGTTGTGCAATTGTATCACGAGCGGCTTACCGGCAGGGTCGATGAGTTGCTTGCCAAGGCCAAGGTTACCATCGATGCCGATACTCTCGCCCGCGAGGTTGCGATTTTCGCCGACCGGAGTGATATCGCCGAGGAAATATCCCGGCTTGGTCAGCACGCCAGCGAGTTCGACAGGATTTGTCAAGCCGACGAGCCGGTAGGGCGGAAGCTGGACTTTCTCGCCCAGGAAATGCTTCGGGAGGCCAATACCATCGCCTCCAAAAGCGCCGACGTCGATATCACCCGTGCGGTGGTGGAAATCAAGACCGCGATAGACAGAATTAAAGAGCAGGCAGCCAACGTCGAATGAGTAATCGCCAGGACAATCCCGGCTCGCAGCCTTCGGCGGGCGGCAAACTTGTGGTTGTCAGCGGGCCTTCCGGCGTCGGCAAAAGCACGATCAACCGGGAAGTTATTCGTCGCAGCGGTGCGGCGTTCAGTACTTCGGCGACGACCCGCAGCCCGCGCGACGGCGAGGTGGACGGGCGTGATTATTATTTTATGGATCGGCCGGCTTTCGAGCGGATGATCGAGCGGAACGAGTTGCTGGAGTGGGCGGACGTGTTCGGCAATTTGTACGGCACGCCGGCTGCGGTAGTTCGCGAGGCGATGGCTGGCGGAAAAGTTGTACTGTTGGAAATAGACGTGCAGGGCGCTATGCAGGTGCATGAGAAATTGCCCGAAGCGACTTTTGTGTTGATCGCACCGCCGGACGACGAGGAACTGCGGCGGCGGCTGACCGGGCGAGGCACGGAGAGTGACGAGTCGCTCCAGAGGCGGCTTGGCAAGGCCCGTAGCGAGTTGGAAACCGCCAGGGACAGCGGCATTTACGACCACGTGGTGATAAATAATGACTTGGAAACCGCAATCCG
>JAIORC010000119.1 GCA_021108335.1 Phycisphaerae bacterium | reverse complement strand
GCTCCTGGCACGACGATACGCTGTGTCAATTGGCTACCGCGGCGATGAAAGAGGCGAAGGTTGCCATTGCCGAGGCGGAGCGGCAACTGCGGGCAGCCCGGCGACGGCCGTTGCCGCAGGTGAAGAAGGATGAATCGGCCAAGAGGAAAGCCAAGGCCGACAAAACCAAAAAGAAAAATGCCCGGCGGGGCAGACGCGGCAAAGGCAATCGCGGGAAAAAGGGCAAAACGAAGCCCAAAACGAAGCCAAAAAAACCGGCCAAGCCGAAATCGCCCACGGAGCTTCTCGCCGAGCGTGAGAAGGTCAAAGCCGCCCAGTTGCCGATCTGGTCGAAGGCCTTGAAATACTGGCAGGAGCTTGTCGAACGCTACCCAGCCAGCCGGCACGTCCAGGCGGCGCGATACAATATCGGCGTGATTTACTTCGAGGTCGCCCAGGCCAAGAAGGGTGCCGAGGCCTTGGAAAAGCTCGTCGCGGATCATCCGAAGGGCGTGTACACGGGCGAATCGCTGCTGCTTCTCGGCCGCTATGCCCTGGAATACGTAGTCGATCCCGTCCTAGCCCGCAAGTACTTCACAAACCTGGACAAATGGGCTGACGAAACACGAGAATCCGCCCTGGCGAAAATCGCAACAGATACCCCAAAAGACCCCGCCGAAGTAGCCAAGAAGAAAGACCAGGAACCACTGAAGGAAGGCGAGACAAGAAGGGTGTCTTTCGGCAGCAAGCCAAAAAAAGAGCGCCAGACGTTCGACTTCCAAATGCTGGAAAAATGCCACGCCTGCAATTGGTATCTCAATGGTCTGCAGGCGCAGTGCGCAAAATTCCTCGGCTTCCTGCACTTCGTAGACGGCGAAAAAGAAAAGGCCTTGGCCCAGTACGATCGATTACGCGATTTGGACCCGGAAGTAGGCCGGACGCGATGTAACGATTTGAATCGTCTGCGATGGGGTGCCGAGCACGGCTACATGTACGCTTTTCCACAGGAGCTAAAGCCTTTCAAAGGACGGCAGCGATTGGGGGTTATGTTGGCCGACTTTTACTTCTTTACGTTGCAGTTCGACAAATCGGCGGTCATGGCCAAGCGGATGTTAAAGGGCGAACTCGGCTCATTGCACGGCGTAGCCCGCGAGTATCCGCAGTTTCTCTACGCGGAATGCGTTTACTGGACAGCCGGGCGAGAGGCTGCGGTTCCCGAATTCGTAAAGGTATTCGGAGGTTTCAAGACGATCAGGGGTAATGCCCTTTCCTATACGAAAGAACGCGCCGCTTACGCCGCGGCGAACATAGCAACCCAGAGTATGCAAAGCCCGAAACTAAGAAAAATGGGCCTTGCTTTTATGAAACAATTGGCCTTTTCCGGGAGGGAAAGTGAACACTCGTACAAAGCGAGAGTGAGCTATGCGATATTGATGTACAACGACGGAAAACTCAAAGAAGCGATTCGGATATTGGAAACCGTTCCGGCCGAAGCCGGTGAGTGGAAAACCATAGCAAATATGTATCTTAACCCGTTTAAGAAAAATCTTGAAGGAAGAAAGCGAAAGGAATTATGATGAAGTTATCTGTAAAAAAATGGTTAGTGGGTTGTACTGTAGCAGCGGCAATAGGTTTGTTCCTTAACTCCAGCCTTATGTCAGAGGAACATAAGGTCAAAGCAAAGCCGAAGTCTGTTGCAGAAAACAGTGCAATAGATCATAATGATGCTCATACTGATCAACTATTGCCGGAGTCTGTAACGGCTACTGGAAATAACATTATGATTGTATCTAAAACGCTCAAACCTCCTCATAAAGATGGTTTTGTACAATTTCTTCCCACTGGGCACTATGTGGATATTTGGGGAGACACGGGTATGACTACTGTAGCACGAGGGATCCTGAATGCTGCTAAAGGCGAGAATAATCCTGATAGGATAAACTTCCGGGCTACTTTTCCTAACAACGTGAGAGCTTTCCCATTAGCCGGCGAAGGAAATTTTAGCGGGTCTGGTGGCTGTGCTGCGCACTGGTCAGTAGAAGTCGCAAAAAGCAAAATCGCTGGTGCACTTATTCTCACAGATACAAATGGAGGCTTCAGCGTTATGGACACTGCCGCAGGTGGTCCAGCTCCGCCGGATACGCTTTCCTGCAACATAGCTGATGATGATAACAAGGGAGACATCAAGTTCTGGCTCAATGTGGAGAGCGGAACGTATACATGGGACATCTCGCCGGATCCAAACCCGGATGTAGCAGGCGATGAGAGCGGCGTATGGAAAAGTAAACCTTACAAGCAGACGATCAGCAATGTGAAGCCGGGGATTTATACTCTGACTGTTACGAAGGCGGGATTCGAGCGAAAGATCAACTTTGTGGTGTATGGGATTAATATCACTGCCATCGATAAGCAATTCGCCCCCAGCATTGAGCGGCTCAATATCAAGTACTCGTTTATTAAGCCCGATAATCTCACCATCGTTGCTGCCAAGCTTGAAATCTTCAAGAAGGGCGATACGACCACCCCGATCTACTCTGACAATTCCATCCCCAAGACCGGTACCGATGTCGTCTACAAGCAGGGCGAAACCGCCGGCTGGAATGGTAAAACTACCGACGACAAGTGGGTTACTCCCGCCGATTCCGAGTATACTGTTAAAATTACAGCGTCGATGAAAGCCGACTTCAGCAACCCCGTGTTCAACGCCAAAAGCACCGAGGTACTTGTCAAGTCGCTGGAGGTTTCCTCTGCTGGCGATGTCATCATGAACAACCCAATCTACCAAGAGGTCGTTGTCGTCATGGTGAAGCTCAAAAAGAAGGATGGCACCGGTGCCGTTACCGCCGTGCCCATACCTGTCCATTTCTCGTTCTCCGATCCTGGTATCAAAAACACCACCAAGGCTAAATCCTACAAGTACCAGGCCGGTAAGTTTCTGGGCAAGAAAGATGACGATGACGCCATTTATTGGGCGGATAGCTCCTTCGCCGAGTCCAGCAGCACCGATGGCTACAAACACGTCTGCTGCGGAAAGACTGTCACCGCTGCCGGGCCTTATCAAGGCGCGACGATCGTCCATTTCAAACCGTCCGGCGTTGGAGGCGACGATTACAGGCTCAGAGCCGCCGTCAAACACACCGACAAATCCGAACTGAAGATTGTCTGGAGTGACACGGTCACTGTCTGGCGGCGGGTGACGTTTGGGAAGATTCATGAAATGACCGGCGAGACGCATGTTTCGACCAATGCCACCGTGGCAAAGATTCAGCCGTATTTCGATTTGGCCCATGTGGAGTACGTAGTGGGTGTCAGGAAAGACATCCCAGCCGTGAAATACATAGGGCTTTGGGAGAATGCTGCCCCCCACCAACGCAACTGGGTCAACGAGCAGGCCCAGAAGGCTGGAGTCAACCACAGGATACTGTTCGGTCCCCATGCATGTGAGACAGTGGCGACTGAGATTCCTACGCCTGCGGAGTTGGCGGCTGCGGCAGGTCCCGCCGGCGATGCTCGAGACACTGCTCGCAAGGCGATCACAAAAAAGGCCCAAGCTTGGACAGAACGCATCATGACCAACTACGGGACTTCCTTGGGACAGTGGCAAACCAATGGCGGCGTTACCGCCAACTCCTTCGCTGCTATTCAGTACTATCATCCTAAGTACAGCAACGGTTGCGGCGATACGGCTACCGACAAGTGGCCTGCTTGGGTGAAGGTCAAAACCGCCTTCGAGGGGAAAGATCGTGACCCGGACGGAATGTGGGACGAAGGCGTAGCTGGAATGACGCATGATCCGTCTGGCATCATCTCTATTCCCAAGGGTAGGACGGCAGATGCTGTCAAGAAGACGATTGCACATGAAGTCGGACACGCAACGAAGAACTTTTTCGAGCGGCAGGAGTTTGGTCCAGGAGATCACTCCGCAAAGCCAGGCCTCATGGACCCAACCGGATCGGAGGGCGATTTCAGTGATAAAGAAAGTGGCATCCTTCGAGGAAAGACGTCAGAATAGTGAGAAGTCAAACTACTATGAGAGTTAGGAGTTATACTATGAGAATCATAAATATCAGCCAAACAATGGGATTTGTTATGACAATGGCCTTTCTTTTTGTCACTATGCATACTTCTCTCGCTGTGGGAGACGAACTGAAACAGCCGCAACATTCCATCGTCCTCTCCGCGGGCGACGGGCCGTTCGTGTTCGGTCGTGTCGTTTCCCTCCACGTAAGCTATTGCAATAAAGGGAAGACCCCCTGGGTTGTTCCGACGCCCACCGAGTCACTCTCCGTCGGGATAAAGTATCGCCACTCCAAATCAAACCGAAGGCCACGGGGATATAGTTTTGGCCGCATCAGGCTAGAACCTCTCATGCTTCCTAACGGCCTGGCTGGCACCGTCCGCAGAGATCCCAACCCTAAGCCAATCTCGATCGCCCCGGGCAAAACGCATGAGTTCAAGGTCAAGTTCAAACGAGAATGGAATGGAAATATTGTGCCCGGAATCTGGAGTGTCTGGATCGAGGATAGAACTTTCAAACTCGAATCCAATCGCGTTGAAATTCCGCTTCGCTTTACAGCCGAGTCGGTTGCAATCTGCCTCGAAATCGCCCTCGATAAGAAACAGGACGTATACATGCGAAACTGGCATGCACGATGGTTGCAGAAAATTATGCCCGATCTGAAACTCCAGTGGTGGACATGGAAAGACAAGATGTCGCCGAAAGAGAAGCAAGAGAAAGAAGATGAGATTCAACGGCAGTTGAAGGCGTTCCAGGAATTCCGAAAAGACAAGAACAACGCCCAGGCGATAAAAGAGGCTATTGCCCGCATTAACCTTGAAGCACCCCGCTACGCCAAGAAGCCCAAAACGGAAAAGAAAAGAGAGTTAACAGCGGAAGAAAAGGCGAGCGTGGAACGCGCCAATGCGATCAAAAAGGCCATTGTCCTTGAAGCAGCCCGCGACGCCGAGAAGGCTAAAGCGAAAGAAAAGACGGACGCGGAAAAGAAGTCTCGGACGGGGAAAACCCCAGGCGTTGATTCTAAGGATTAGGCAATGGTTCGGCTCAAGGCCTTCCATTGCGACGGATAAAGCAAAGCTATAGCCGTGGTGGCTACTTGCACAAAGAGGTATTTTCATGCGTATATTGTGGGTTTCATGGGCTTGCGTTCTTTTGTTCGCCACATCCTTAGAGTGGCGTGGAGAAGGTTAGGAGTTATACTATGAGAATCATAAATATTGGCCAGGCGATGGGATTTGTTATGACAATGGCCTTTCTTTTTGTCACTATGCATACTTCTCTCGCTGTGGGAGACGAACTGAAACAGCCGCAACATTCCATCGTCCTCTCTGCGGGCGATGGGCCGTTCGTGTTCGGCCGCGATATTTCCATGCACGTAAGCTATCGTAATGACGGGAAGACCCCCTGGGTTGTTCCGACGCCAACCGAGTCAATCTCCGTTTTAGTAAGGTGTCGCCGCTCTAAATCAAACCAAATGCCGGGGGGATACAGCCTCGGTCGCATCACGTTAACGACCATTAAGGGCCCTGACGGCCAGACTATCACCGCCCGCGAATTTCCCGAACCTAAGCCAATTTCGATCGCTCCGGGCAAGACGCATGAATTCAAGGTCAAGTTCGAGCGTGACTGGAATGGCGATATTGTGCCCGGCATCTGGACCGTTTGGATCCATGATGAAACCCTCAAACTCAAATCCAACCGCGTCAAAATCCCGCTCCGCTTTACAGCCGAGTCGGTTGCAATCTGCCTCGATATCGCCCTCGATAAGAAGCAGGATGTATACATGCGAAACTGGCATGCGCGATGGCTGCAGAAAATTATGCCCGGCCTGAAACTCCAGTGGTGGACATGGCAAGACAAGATGTCGCCGAAAGAGAAGCAAGAGAGAGAAGATGAAATTCAACGGCAATTGAAGGCTTTTCAGGAATTCTGGAAAGACAAAAACAACGCCCAGGCGATCAAAAAGGCCATTGCCAACATTAACCTTGAAGCAGCCCGCGACGCCAAGAAGCCCAAAACGGAAAAGAAAAGAGAGTTAACTGCGAAAGAAAAGGAAGAAACCCAGGTGATACTGAAGGCCATTGCCCGCCGTAAGCTTGAAATAACCCGCGATCTTCTCAAGAAGGCTAAAGCGAAAGAAAAGACGGACGCGAGAGAAATCCGGTCGATACAACAGGCCATTGCCCGCTTGGAACGTAAAATAGCCCGCTACGACGAGAAGGCTAAAGCGAAAGAAAAGTCGGATGCGGAAAAGAAGTCTCAGACGGGAAAAACCCCAGACGTCGATTCTAAGGATTAGGTAAAGGTTCGGCTCAAGGCCTTCCATTGCGACGGATAAAGTAAAGCTGTAGCCGTAGTGGTTACTTGCACAAAGAGGTATTTTTATGCGTATATTGTGGGTTTCCTGGGTTTGCATTCTCTTGTTCGCCACATCATCGAGTGGTGCGGGGAAGAATATCGTCATTCGCGGCGGGCATCAGTGGGGCTTCCCTGCTGTTGGCGCAATCAGCAAGCGGTTCCGTCAGTTGAATCCGAAAGCGGCTGATCTGTTTGATTGCAAGAAGTGGAGCGATTGGAAAAATGTCCAGAAGTTTCAGGCGGGCGAGTGTGGTATTCTCGTCCACTATTCGCTTGACGGTGCCAAAAAGGACAAAAAAGGGCGTCTCATGAAGGCGGATGGGTCTGAACTCTATCTGATCGGCCAGGCCAAGGTTGCCGTGATTGTCAATCAACAAAATCCCACCGAAAAGCTGACGAAGGCTCAAATTCGCAAGCTGTTCAGCCTCAAAGGTAGAGGGATGAAGTGGACTGAAAAAGGCGGCTCCAAAGGAGAGATCAAATGCTATGGTCAATCCAAGTGGGGCTCTATGAGCAGCCACGTCGTTCGTCGCACATGCATGCTGTCGCGGAAAGAATACAGTGGGCCTTTTTACTGCTTCCGCGAAGATTTCAATGTTTGCGGAAGTGCTGCGGAAGTCATCGAGAAGGTTCGCAAAGATAAAAATGGCATAGGTTTAGTTCTTCATGAAGGTAAACCAATCAAAGGCGTTAAGGTTTTGGCTATCGGCAAGACGGGCAAGGGGCCGTTTGTTATGCCTAAGTTGGAGCCGGTGATTCAGGAGGATTATCCGCTGGCTGAGCCGCTGATTCTCTATTTGCACCCAAAGGCACCGCCGCTGGCTAAGAAGTTTTGTGAGTTCGCCGTCAGTGAAGAAGGTGCGAAAATTGCCGCAGAGCACGGTCTGATTACGCCGTGGGCCCAAAAGCACAAAGTCATTCAAAAACGCCTTCGGGAGATGAAGGCTGGCAAGGGGCCGAAGGTTCGGGTTGTTGGGGCTAAGGGATGTGAGAAGCTGCTGGATGGTTTGGCGGTGGATTATGTTATGGCTACGGCTGTGATTCAGATGAAGTATTCGGGTGGGGAGGAGCGGGCGGCGGTTGGGCGGTTTGCTACGGCTGGGGCGAAGGCGGCGGCTGGCGAGAAGGTTTCGGCTAACAGCCCGCAGTTGCTTGTGCTGGACGGGGCTATGAGCGAAAAGACCCGCGACGCCTACCGCGAGAAGCTGGCGGCGGCTAAGCCGGTGCGGCATGTTCTTGGTGCCCGCGGCGTGGCGGTGATTGTTAATCCGAAGAATCCGTTGAAGTCCATCACGGCAGAGCAGGTTGTGGAGGTTTTCAGGGGCAAGGCGAAAAGCTGGGCGGACGTGGCTGGGGCGGGGCAGGGCGGTAAGACGGCCGGCAAGAAAGCAGCCAGCGGCAAGAGTGGCGAAAAGAGCAAGAATAGCCAAAAGAACAAAAACAGCCAGATCGTCCGTTATTCGCCGGACCCGACCAAGGATGCGGCGGTTAAGTATTTTCATCGCGAGATTCTGCAGGCCAACAGATGTCGCGGCGTGCAGTATCGCAAGACGGCGGATTCCGTGATTGGTTTCGTGGCTAGTAATCCCGGCGGCATTGGCGTTATCGACGTCAACGACTTGGCGAAGATGGCTGCCCAGGCTGGCGTAAAGGTGCTGGCCATAGGCCCGGCGGGCAAGGCAGCTCTGCCGATGCCGACAAATCTGCTGGCCGGCAAGTATCCACTGGCCCGGCAGTTGATTATGTACGTCTCGCCCAATGCCGACGAAGCGACGAAGAATTTTGTGAAGTTCATCCTCACGGCTGAGCCAAGCGAAACATTCGCCAAGGCCGGCTTGGTTACCACCCACAGCAAGATTACAATGCCCAAGCCAAAGCCGGTGAAGAAAAAGCCTGTCAAAGGCAAGCCTGGCAAGGGCAAGAAGTCCGACAAGAAGTCCGACAAGAACAAAAATCTGCCGAAGTGGAAAAAGGATAAAGAAAAATCCAAAGACCCCGGCGGTTGGTAATTCTTGTCGCTGCTGTTGCCGCTGATCTGTGTGTGGCGTCGGCTGGCGAGAACACGCAGCTAGGCGCTGCCTTCGCTTGCAGAAGCATACATGGATTATTCATCATGGCGACCCCTTCGGTGTCGCCATGCCACCCAACCTGAATTGCCCGGCCAGAGTCAAAACGCTGGTAGCGAGTCTACTGCACCGGCTATGTCTAGCAGGGCTGGGTCGGTGTAGACGTTCATGGTTAGTTCTATCTTGGAATGTCGCATGGCGGCCATCGCGGTTCTGGGTGAGACGCCGGCCTTGGCTAAATGCGTTCCGAACGTGTGCCGCAGGGCGTGAATATCGACTACTCGGTTTCGCTCGTCGCGTTTGGGAATATTCGCGGCTGCGATGTCGGCGTCGAAGTTGCGGATTGTCGGTACGGGGTCGAATACCGGGTCGAGGCTGAAGAGGCCCATTTCGTCGATCCATGCCCTGACGGCCTCGGTGATTCCCGCACGAAGCGGAATCGTCGCGGTTTGGCCATTCTTCGTAAACGAACCTGGCAGCAACAAGAACGGCCTTTCGGCATCCAGGTGCAAGCAGTCAACTGTAACGGCGGCGAGTTCGCCTTTGCGAAGGCCGGTTGTCAGCAGCACGCGATAGGCCAATTTGCGTTGCCGCCCGATGTGGCGGTATTCTTTGATCTTCCGGGGCGAATTCTTCATCGCCTCCAGGCCTCGGGCGTAGCAATCGTCCAGCGTCTCCCACGTCAGCGGCAGACGCTTCCATTTTCGACGCCCGTTGCGGGTTTTCGTAGCGAGTTTCACGATCTCCCGGCCATACTCCGCAATCGGGCGAAGCTCCGCCGCCTTGAGCAGACGAGATACTTCTTCCTCGGTCAATGCCCGCCGCTGGTGGCGAGTGTCGCGGGTAGTGTCGGCGCGGAACAGGTCAGCCAGCGGATTAAACGCCAGGCGGTTGTACGTTACCGCCCAGTTGCAGAACGCCAGAATCGAAGTGCGGTAGCAATTGATCGTCGCCGGAGAAAATC
>JAIORC010000004.1 GCA_021108335.1 Phycisphaerae bacterium | reverse complement strand
GCCGGGTCTTGACCCGGCAATTGCATGGTACATGCAACAAGTTCGTCCCATTCGGATTAGCAGCGACGGGAAACAGGTTTTTGGTGGCACAGGTTTGCAACCTGTGCCGTGGCGGATTGGGAAGGTCCACACGCGGAGGGGATTTCCATGTAAGAAGGCTTTGCCTTCTTATCGCCGGGTCAAGACCCGGCCTACCAGAAACGGGTAAAAACAGGAACCCCCTAAGGGTAAGCCGAGAACTGGAAATACGGGGAAAACACATGGTCCCCAGGGGACCATGCCACCCAAACATTCGTGTTGGGTGGCATGGCGACACCGCAGGGGTCGCCATGATGCGCTGCGAGACAGCATGCTTCTGCAAGCAGAAGCATGGCACCCGGCTCACGCTGGAAATAGGGAAGGCCGCCGCGCTGTAATATGGGACTACCGCGCCGGAATACGAGGTACAGTAATCAAATTCGCCACGAAATTTCGATTCCGATTGATTCCGCGGGCTGGAACCGTACTATAGGATGATGGACGTTACGCGGGCAGGGTGTCCGCGGTGTCGAACTGTACGCCGGAAGCGGTTTATGTCGGATTATCTCGTATTAGCACGCAAATATCGCAGCCTGACCTTCGACGAGGTCGTCGGGCAGGAGCCGATTGCACAGACGCTGGTCAACGCCATCCAGACCTCCCGGGTGCATCACGCCTACCTGTTTACCGGCACGCGGGGCGTGGGCAAAACCACGATGGCCCGCATTCTGGCCAAGGCCTTGAACTGCCTTAAATCCGATGGCCCGACGGTAAGCCCGTGCAACGAGTGCGAAGCCTGCCTCGCCATCGGCAGGGGCGAAGATATCGACGTAGTCGAGATCGACGGCGCATCCAACCGCGGTATAGACGAGATGCGGGAGCTGCGGGCGAACGCGATTTTCCGCCCCGCGCGCTGCCGCTACAAGATTTACTACATCGACGAAGTCCACCAGATTACCCGTGACGCGTTCAACTCGCTGCTGAAAACCCTCGAAGAGCCGCCGTCGCACGTGAAATTCATATTTGCGACGACCGAGCCGGAAAAAATCCCGGCTACCATACTCAGCCGCTGCCAACGATTCGACTTCCGCAATATCTCCACCGCACGCATCGCCGAACACCTCGCCGACCTGTGTCAACGGGAGAACGTCAAAGCCGACGACGAAGCCCTGTATCGCGTAGCCAGGGCGGCGGCGGGTTCCATGCGGGACGGGCTTAGCCTGCTGGACCAACTGCTCGCCGGCGGCGGGAATGTTACCGATGCGGAAGTTATCCGCGTGCTGGGCACGCCCCCGGACGAGCGGATGGTGTCCATCATCAAGGCGATTGTCGACGGCAATAGCGCCGCCGCTCTGGACGAGTTGGCGGCGGTGCTGGATTCGGGCGTCGCGCTGAGCAGCGTTGTATCCGCCCTGGGAGAGATTTACCGGAACATGATGATAGCCGCGACCTGCGGCGGCGACAGCGAACTGATCGAGCTGCCGGAAAGCCAGCGGAAAGACGTAGCCGAACTGGCTGGCCGGTTCAGCCTGCCCGTGCTTGTCCAGGCGGTGGGCATAACCCAGACGGTGGGGCGGAACATTCGCGGCTCGTCGGTCGGCAGGGCGCTGGTGGAGGCAGCCCTGGTACGGCTGGCCGAGGCGGACAAGTTCGTCGATCCCGCCAGTCTTATCGAGCGGCTGGAGCAGCTTTCGTCCGGCGGCGCATTGCCGGCGGGGCAAAAAAAAAACTTTCTAGCTGAGCCGCCGGCATATCAACCGTCGCAGGCCCAGCCGCAACCGCAGACGTACCAGCCGGCGCAGCCAGCGAGAGTTAATCCCAGCCCCGCGGCGCAGACCGCCCAGCCGAGGCCCGCTGGGGCCGCCCCGGTTGCAAGCTCTTCGCCGGAACCCGCGGAACCAGAACAGCCGGCGGCAAAGCCACCCCGGCAGCTCAGCACCAAAGAACGGGACGAGGTGCAGAACGACCCGGCTGTCCGGGAAGTGATGACCCTCTTCGGCGGCGACCTGGTTGGTATTCATAGAGATCAGCCGGACGGGGCTGACGAAATAGTCGAGGAATCGGACGAATGACACCCTCACGCGGCAATGTCGCTGGGCGGGTAACCAGTTATCTTTTAGGAATCCAGGTGAATTATGATTAACGTAATATGCCCGAAATGTCAGAAAGTTGTTTCGGTGGAAGACTACCAGACCGGTCAGCCCGTACCTTGCCCGAACTGCGGTAATGTCAACATCGCCCCGGCCCCCTCGCCCGAAAGTACGACACCGCCAGACGCCCCTGCCTGTCCGCCGGAAATTCCCCCAGCGGTCCCGCCGGCTGAGCAAAAGGATTGGAAGATGTGGGGGATGTTCTGTCACCTGTCCGCCTTTGCAGGATTTCTCGGCATTCCGTTCGGCAATATCATTGGCCCGCTGATTGTCTGGCTGGTCAAGCGGAATGAGATTCCCTTTGTCGATCAGGAGGGGAAAGAAAGTCTGAACTTCCAGATTTCAATGACTATTTACGCGCTGGTGGCTGGGGTTCTGGTGTTTGTTTTAGTCGGCTTTTTCCTGCTGCTGGCGATCATGATCGTTAGTATAGTATGTGTCATCCAAGCCGCGATGAAGGCCAATACCGGCGAGGGAAACTATACCTATCCGCTGACGATTCGATTTATTAAATAATATAACAGACATCGCGAGTTATCTGCAAGCCTGAAGAACTCGCGATGTAGTATTGCGAAAGGAAAAGAAATGTTTGGAGATATTGGAAAACTTATGAAGTTGGCCGGCGAGATGAAACGAAAAATGCCGGAAATGAAGGCAAAGCTGGCGGCTTCGCAGTACACCGCCGAAGCCGGCGGCGGCATGGTGTCGGCTACCGTCAACGGCAAGATGCTGTTGAGCGACCTGAAATTCTCCCAGCAGTTGCTGGAAGATGGCGACCTGTCGCTGGACATGCTGGAAGACATGGTAAAGGCGGCGGTTTCGGCAGCCCAGGCCAAGGCAGCGGAGGCTGCCGAGGCGGCAATGAAGGAAATGACCGGCGGCATGGAATTACCCGGCATGGATGGGCTGATGTGAACAACAGGAACCGGGAACCAGGAACTGGGAACCGGGGAAAACGGAACAATAGGAACCGGGAACCAGGAACCAGGAACTGGGAAAATGGGTAATGGGATGCGACATGGGATATGGTAGCAGTTCTTTCGGGTTTGAAGATTTGGAGGTCTACCAAGTTGCCCGGCGGTTCAGGCATGATGTGTATTTTCTTGCGAAGGGATTGCCGGCAGATGAAAAGTATGCCCTTGCCCAACAGATGAAACGTGCAGCGATATCGGTTACAAGCAATATCGCCGAAGGGTACGGCCGGTACAATTGGCAGGAAAGTATCCAGTTCTTTCGCCACTCACGCGGGTCGCTTGTGGAGCTTGTAGACCAGATTGGTGCCTGCGAAGACGAAGGATATTCCACTGCTGTAGTGGTGGAACAATTGCGAACCAAAGCAAACAGCGTCTTGCGGCTGATAAACGGCTACATAAAATATTTGAAGCAGCAAAAAACAAAAAAGGAAGTAAAACAAAAATGAATCCAGACTCTCAATCCCAACCTCTTGGTTCTCGTTTCCTGCTGTCCCGTTTTTTCGGTTTCTGTTGTTCCTGTTTTTCCCCGGTTCCCGTTTTCCCTGGTTCCCATAATGTCTGAATATTCACAAACTATTACGAAGTTGATGCAGGAACTGGGCCGGCTGCCGGGCATTGGTGCGCGGACGGCGGAGCGGTTGACGTTTCACCTGCTCAAAGCCAGCGACAAAGACGCCCTAGGCCTGGCCGATGCGATCCGCGACCTGAAAACAAATATCCACCCGTGCACGATCTGCTATAACCCCACGGAAAACGAAGTCTGCAACGTCTGCGGCGACGACCGCCGCGAGAAGGGCGTTATCTGCGTGGTGGAACAGCCCAAGGATCTGCTAGCCTTCGAATCGACGGGCACGTATCGCGGCGTGTATCACGTGCTGATGGGGCACATCGCGCCGCTGGAGGGCATCGAGGCGGAGGATTTGACCATCGACTCGCTGCTGGAGCGGGTCAAGTCCGGCGGCGTCGACGAGGTCATCCTGGCGACGAACCCCACCGTAGCCGGCGACGGGACAGCCCTGCACATCACCGGCCTGCTCGAACCGCTGGGCGTCCGTATAACGCGGTTGGCCCGCGGGCTGCCGGCTGGCGGACAAATCGAATATGCCAACAAAACCATCCTGTCCGACGCACTGAACGAACGGCGGGAAATATAAAATTCCCACAATGTCGTGGGTGGCATATAAAAAAGCCCGTGACAATTTTACTTGCCGCGGGCTTTTTGATTACGTCGATTATTTATCGGCTATCAGATATCAGAAGATTCTGCCGAGTTTCGGCAGGTCGCCTACCAGCGGCGTGGCGTACTTGACGTAGCCAGCCATAATGCCGTTGCCGGCCTTGTTGATGAACTTGGCCGGTAAGTCCCTGGTATGGCGGGCGACGTCTTTCAACTCGGCCCGATGATAGCTGATTTTGTACTTGTCGCCCGTGGCCCGCTTCATAACGACCGTACCGTCCTGGCTGCCGTCCATTGCCAGTTGGGCAGCCTTGCGGCCACACTCGCGAGCCTCGGCCTGGTCAACCGGCGAAGCGTAACCCGCGAACGATCGCTGCAGGTAGCCGTATGTGTCCGACCGGACGCGAAGCGCCTTCTTGCCGCCGACGCGCTGTTTGACGATCTCGGAAAGGAAATCGCCTAATGCACCGCTGCCGGAAAGCTGGGGATTGCCGTGGCTGTCGCGCTCGACGGTATGTCCGAGTCGCTCGGCGAGGCCCACTACAACCGGTGTGCCGGTGCTGTCCTTGATGCCTTCGCTGGCGGCGATCAGGCAGCGGCCGTGCTTGTCGTAGGCTGCCTTGACGTCGTCGCAGAACTTGTCGATGCTGAAGGTAACTTCCGGCACGTATACCAGGTGCGGGCCGCAGTCGTCGTCGATCTTACCCAGCACGCTGGAGGCGGTAAGCCATCCGGCGTCGCGACCCATCACGATGGAAATCTTAATGCCTGCCAGCGAGGCGTTGTCGCGATCTTCACCGGCGAAGGCAGAGGCTACAAACCTCGCCGCCGAGCCGTAGCCGGGCGTGTGGTCGGTTACGCGAAGATCGTTGTCGATGGTCTTGGGAACGTGAAAAGTCCGCAGCTCGTAGTCCTCAGCTTCCGCCATCTCGTTGATGATACGCGCGGCGTCCGCCGAATCGTTGCCGCCGATGTAGAAGAAGTAACGAACGTCGTTCTTCTGGAAAATCTTGAAGATTTCTTCGCAGTAGGCTTCGTCGGGTTTGTCCCGGCTGGACCCAAGCGCCGCTGCCGGCGTGTTGGCGATACATTCCAGATCGGTTTTGCTGATATCCTTGAGGTCGAAAAATTTGTTCTCGACGATTCCCCGCACGCCGTGATTGGCGCCGAGAATCTTCGGAATCGACCGGCAGCCCTTGAGTGTCTCGATCACACCCACCAGCGACTGGTTGATAACCGCCGTCGGACCGCCCGATTGGCCGATTACCGCATTACCCTTAATCAAATTGCTCATGAATCATTTCTCCTGAATGAAATTAGTATTCTATTTTCAACGGGCGCGATTTCGCCCTGTAACGTAAAAACCAGGTGCTGGGTACCATGCTTCTGCTTACAGAAGCATGTGGGAGATTCCTAGCGTGGCGGCCTTCCCAGGCCGCCACGGCACAGGTTACAAACCTGTGCCACTTAGTCTATCTTTCATGTCCATCGGTTTCGCCGCTGATCATGCCACCCAACAAATTTAAATAGATGGGTGGCATGGCGACACCGAAGGGGTCGCCATGATGAATCCCATACATGCTTCTGCAAGCAGAAGCATGGCACCCAACATTTTTCCCGGACAGAGGCTAGCCGTTCTGCATCTCGCGTTCGATCATCTTCGTGTCCCACTGGCCGTTGACGAATTTCTCATGGCCGAGAATCTCGCGGCAAAGCGGGATCGTCGTCTTGGTCGGCTCGATTACAAATTCGTCCAGCGCCCGCTTGGTCGTGGCGATTGCCTCCTGCCGCGTGGGGCGGTGGACGATCAACTTGCCGACCATGCTGTCGTACGTCGGCGGAATCGTATAGCCCTGGTAAACGTGGGAATCCCACCGCACGCCAAGCCCGCCGGGAGCGACAAACGCGTCGATTCTGCCGGGCGAGGGCATGAAATTCTTCGCGGGGTCTTCGGCGTTGATGCGACACTCGATGGCTGTGCCTTCCTGCTTGATGTCTTCCTGCGTAAAGCCGAGCTTCTCGCCCATCGCAACCCGCAACTGCCACTGCACCAGGTCCACGCCGGTAACCATCTCGGTAATGCAATGCTCCACCTGGATTCGCGTGTTGACCTCCAGGAAGTAGAAATTGTTGTCGTTGTCGAGCATGTACTCGACCGTGCCGGCGTTGTGATAGCCGGCTTCACGGGCAAGCCTTGCCGAAGCGTCGCAGATTTTCTCGCGAAGCTCCTGCGAAAGCCCAGGAGCCGGGGTCTGCTCGATGACCTTCTGGTTCCGCCGCTGGACCGAACACTCCCGCTCCCACAAGTGCACCATGTTGCCGTGATGGTCGCCGAGAATCTGCACCTCGATGTGCCGGAAATTCTCGATGCACTTCTCCATGAACACCCTGCCGTCGTTGAAGGCGACCAGCGCCTCGGCTTTGGCTTGGTTGAAAATGGTCTTGAGGGTAGCCCGGTTGTGGGCGAAACGAATACCACGCCCGCCGCCGCCCGCGGCAGCTTTCAACGCCACCGGATAGCCGATCTCGTCCGCTATCCGACAGGCGTCCTCGACGGTTTCAACCGCGCCCTTGCTGTCCGGCGTGGTGGGAACGTTCGCCCGATTGGCCAGCGCCTTGGCCTGTATCTTGTCACCGAGAAGCTGCATGTTCTCGACCGTCGGGCCGATGAACTCGATCTTGCAGTCGCGGCAAATTTCGGCAAAGTGGGAGTTTTCCGCAAGGAACCCATAGCCGGGGTGAATGGCGTCGACGTCGGCAATCTCGGCGGCGGCGATAATCCGCGGGATGTTCAGGTAACTTTCCACCGACGGGGCTTTGCCGATGCAGACGCAATCGTCGGCAAGGTGCAGGTAGCTGGCGTCGCGGTCGGCTTCGCTGTAAACGGCGACCGTCTCAAGCCCCAGCTCTTTGCAGGCACGGATAATCCGCAGGGCGATTTCGCCCCGATTGGCAATTAGTACGCGTGAAATCATGCGTGGGTCTCCAGGGCCTAAGCCGGCGTTACGCGGAAAAGTATCTGCCCGAACTCAACCGGCTCGGCGTTTTTCACGCAAATTTCCGCGATAGTGCCGCTGCACTCCGCCTTGATTTCGTTCATCACCTTCATCGCCTCGACGATGCAGACCACTGTCTCGTCATTGATGGTCGCCCCCGCCTTGACGTAGTTGTCGCTGTCTGGGCTGGCCGCGGCGTAAAACGTGCCGACCATCGGGCTGGTGATATCTATAAGGTTGCTCGCCTTGGCGGGTGCCTCGGCTGCCGGGGCTGGGGCTGCTGCTACCGCCGCTGCCATCGGAACTGCCGCCGCCATCGCCGGAGCGGTTGCCGTCGGCAAGGCCATGAAAGCACCCCGCTTCAGGGATATCTTCCGCCGGCCGTCTTCGACGTCGATTTCGGTAACGTCGTGGGCAGCCATCATATACATCAGATGCTCCACGTCGCCGATAATGCCGGAAGCCGGCCCGGCCGGAGCGGCGGGGGCTTTCCTGCCGACTTTACCAGCCGGCTTTTTCGCCGCCACAACCTTCTTCGTTACTTTTTTCTTCGCGGTCTTTGCGGCTGTCTTTTTCGCCGCTTTCTTCGCGACTTTCTTCTTCGCTACTTTTTTAGCCATGTTCGTTATTACCTTCCTTCGGGAATCGGTTCTACGAATTCTACAAATTCTATAAAAAAATCATAATGCCATTGACGCGACCCAGCCATCGACAACCCATCGCACCATACTCTATGTCAAAATCACCTGGTTCAACTTGCGGCCAAGCGTACTTAGCCGCCTGCAACCGCCGGGAGTTACCAGGACATCATCTTCTATTCGCACGCCGCCGACGCCCGGCAGATAAATGCCCGGCTCGACCGTAACCACCATGCCCGCTTTCAGCCGCGTTTTATCCCGGCTGGACAGCATGGGTGCTTCGTGCACGCCTCTGCCCAGACCATGGCCCAGGCCGTGACAAAATTCCTTGCCGTACCCAGCCACGGAAATAACCTTCCGGGCAGCGGCATCGACAGTGCTGCAACCGACGCCGGGGCGAATCGCCGAAATGCCCGCTTTCTGGGCAGCCAGCACGATCTCGTATATCTCCCGGAATTTCGGAGAGATTTTACCCACGAACAGGGTACGCGTCAAGTCGCTTCGATATCCGTCGACCAGCGCACCCCAGTCGATCAGCAACAATTGGCCGCGTTTGACCTTCCTGCTACCAGGAATGTGATGGCATCGCGAACTGTGAGACCCAGCTGCGACAATCGTCGTAAAGGCGACATTCTCCGCCCCGAACTGCCTCATCCGGAATTCCAGCTCGCCGGCGATATCCCGCTCGGTTCGCCCGACGAGGTACTTTGCCCCACGGCTGGTGAGATACTCAAGGCCCTGCTGGGCGATGCGGACCGCCTTGCGGATGGTGCGGATTTCGCCGTCGTCCTTGATCATCCGCCCGCTGGCCTTGAGGCTGGGGATTGGCACGAGTTTCTTTTTGCCGGCTGCGGCGGCGATGGCTTTTTCCACAGCCAGCGTAACATGCTCGCCCTGAACGCCAAGCCGCCGGACGCCGCGACCCTTAAGACATTCGGCGATGGCGCTATCGCCCGCGAATTTTGTAACTATTTCAAGGCCGGCCTGACGGCTGCATTCGGCCTCGGCCTGCTCCCTGAAAAAATGCCCCGGAACCAGGCAGGCCCAGTCCGGTCCCATTACTAAAAAACCCTCGCCGCCAAAGCCGGTGAAGTATCCCACGTCGGCAGGGTCGGTAACCAGCAGCGCGGCAAGGCCGGTCTGACGGCTGAGTTTCCGCATCGCCGCACGCCGGCGGAGAACGTAGACATCTTTCCGTGGGACGGAGTCAGATTTTCGCTTCGCAGTCATCGCGGAAATGATATCCGATTCCCCGCCGATAAACCAGCCGCGTTGCTTTGGAATCCGGGAAATTGGAGCCGACAACACATGGTCCCTTGGGGACCATGCCACCCAGTTACCGGGAAAATAGGTGGCACAGGTTTGCAACCTGTGCAAATTCCCACGATATCGGGTGGCATAGTTAGCCCGCGTTTTTTGCGGGATAGCCATGAAAGATCGATT
>JAIORC010000055.1 GCA_021108335.1 Phycisphaerae bacterium | reverse complement strand
TTCTGTCCCCTTGAGTACCGATATACAAATCGGTATCTCCAGTCACATCAGTTTGGGTGAAATTCAACTCCGTATCGGTGTCAACCTGTGTCAAACTGGTTCCTGTACCGAAGTACAACGTTGTCGTTGCCGCGTTGCCGGTGGGATTCGAAAGTTTAAAACCGACGTGATACCATGCGTCCGGGTCCCAGTCAGCGGCTATGATATCGTATTCGCTTTGAAAGCCTCTGAAACCGGCACCGGCGACATTCCAGGTTCGAATATTAAGCTTATAAAAGGCTTCGTCATGGCCGTCGTCATCGACGTCGGCGGCGTACTCAACTAGCCCCAACCTCCAATTACTGTAACAACTCACGCCAAATCTCATCCTGGTGGCGATAAAATTCGTACCGTAATCTACCGATGGGTCGTCGACTTTGATGTAACAATCCACCCCGATATACGATCCATTAACATTCAGGATATCGTCGTACGGGATTGTAACATTTCGTCCACCAGTAAAACCGCTGTACGCGCCATTGGTTGTGCCGTCATAACCGGTTACTTTCGTCAGCGGGTTCACCTTGACCGCGCCATCGAGGGTGTCGCCGGCAGTTCCGGTGTTATCGACAAGTGAATCGACAGCCGTCCCGGCACCGTCGAATGTCCATATCCCCACAGCCGCCCGCGCCGACGAAGCCAACAGACCAATCATCGCCACTAACATCAATGTTGTTGTTACTTTTCTCATTTTACGTCTCCTTCTAAAAAAGTTTCCTGATAAAACATCTCGTCTAAACAGTTCTGCTCATTACAACATACTCCTGGCGAAGGACGACAAACCCAAACTACCTTACTGAGCACGTCGCCTTCGTCGAATCAGCAGGCCAATACCGCCGAGGCCCAGCAGCGTCATCGTTGCCGGTTCGGGGGTAAGCGTCAACTCCGGGTCATTGGTGTTTTCCCTACTTGCGAAGAATGCGTTTGTGTTATTGGTGTCTGTACGTAGAACAATGAAGGTAACGATATCGTCACCGTTGCGGCTGTCATTGATGGCAGCGAGGTCACTAAGCGTTACCGAAAATTCTGTTCCGGCAGCTGGTTCTCCACCCGACCACGAGAAGCTGCCGACATGGGTCGTGTAGCTCGCGTCCAGCCCATTGGCGGCAGCGTTACCGGGCGCATTGTTCCATGTGATGCCGGTCTCGCTCCAGTCTTCGCTAAGTCTGCCGCTTCCGAAGTCTGTTCCGTTGTTCAGGGCATATACATTGAACGAAGCACTGGACGTAGTACCCGAAATATAAACCGTAGTCAATTTTAGCGTGGCGGAGGTTACCGCAGTACCACTGTCCCATGTCGATATGTTAAACCGTATCCATGATTTACGAATGGGACTGCCACTGTTTTTCATCTCCAACTGGGTGCCGGTACCATAGTTAGTGTCAGCAGCACTGGCATACATAAATGCGTCCGCTTCGGACGTTACCGTCAGATCAGAAAATGCCGGCGAAGTTACGGCGACCATCGCCACCAACATTGAAATTGCCATTAACTTTTTCATGTTACTCTCCTTCTTTTTCCCGGCCCGAATGGGCCTGTTAACTGTCCTTTGGAGACCATCTCCAACAACTCACTTTCCACCCCGGACATTGCGGGGTTTTCAACTGTTCCGTTGTTCATCCACTGCTCCTTATATAGAGATTTTCGCCGTTCTATGGCGCTCTGGCCTTGTTATGTCTACTCCTGTTTCTCATTTTCTGCTCCTTTCGTAGTTATGTATTTTCCTGCGACGATTGTTGCGATTTCGCCCCGCAGGATTCTCTTATCACCAGTTGAGGTTTCAGCATTACCTGCCAGGGTTCATGCGTTGGTTTTTCGATTTTCTTCATCAGTATTTCGACAGCCAGTTTGCCGATCTGCTCCATCGGCTGGGCGATGGTCGTCAGCGGTACACTCAGTCGCGAGGCGAGTAACACGTCGTCGAATCCAACCAAGGCCATGTCTTCGGGCACATTCAGGTTAGCAGCCTTAAGGGCGTCCATTACGCCCATCGCCAGGAAATCGTTCAATGCGAAGATGGCTGTGGGGCGATCCTGCATGGCGAGAATTTTCCCGGCTGCCTCCGCACCGTCCTTCAACCCCGGGCCACACCTGACTACCAGCTCTTCATCAAAGCCAAGTCCATGCTCAGCCAGGGCCTTTTTGTAACCCATTAACCGAAGCCGGCCGTTGCCCCCTCGGACATAAGCGATTCTCTTGTGGCCCTGCCTGATAAGATGACTAACCGCCTGGTAAGCACCCTCCGCCAGATCGACCATTACATAATCAGTCTCCATCCCGTCTATAGTACCGATCAAAACGAAGGGGAATTTTTCCTGCTTCAACTGCCGGATGCATTGGCTTTGGGCATTGCTTTGCGGGTGGTTGATGATAATTCCGTCAACCCTTCTATCCATGAGCGAGCGGATAGAGGCATCTTCTTTTTTGAGGCTGTTATTGGTAACGCACATTATCAGGCTGTAATCGCCCACCGCAGCCCTGTCTTCAACATGCTTGGTTATTTCCGCTACGAACGGGTTTGTAATATCCGGCACGACCAGCCCGATGGTATGTGTCTTTTTCATCGCCAGCGCCTTGGCAACTGCGTTGGGCCGGTAGTTGAGCCTGCGGGCCTCCTTGAGAATTTTCCGGCGGGTCTCCTGGCTGATTCGCGAGCGGTTGTTCAGTGCCCGCGAGACGGTTATCCTCGAAACCCCCGTTTTTTCAGCTATTTGCTGCATAGTAATGGTCATGCGTTTTTTTCCTGCTTCCTGCCATGCCGATTGACCCAAAAAACAAATTTCTGCGTACACGTGTTCGCAATCATTGAAAAAAAATATCAGGCGATTTTGTGCCATATTCGGGGCACTGGACAAAGATATCTGCGTACGCGTGTTCGCCTAATTACCAGACTAACTCAATTTCTCATTTTGTCAAGGCGTTTTCCCAAAAAATTATGGACAGAGACGTATCCTGGAATTTTTCCGGCTTCGGCTGGGGGCTGTGGCGTCTGGTTGCATCGGGCTGTTGTTTTATGTCGGCAGCGGTGTCGGCGCCGGCAATTTGATTGTAACGGTCGTGCCTTCGCCGGGGGTGCTGTCGATGTGCAGGCTGCCTCCATGTTCCCGGATTACGGTATCGGCGTAGGCCAAGCCGATGCCTTTGCCTCCGATCTGGATTTCCTGCTGCAATTGGGTTTGCGTGAGTTTTGCCTCGCGTGCTCTCTGGCGGAATTCTTCGCGTCGTGGGCTGTATCCCCATAGCGCAAGGTATGGCAGGTGCTGTGGTTCGATGCCGACGCCCTCGTCGACGACTGTCAGGAGGATGGTGGATTTTTTCCCCCGCTTTTTGCCGGATTCGTCGGTCTGCAGGCTGATCGTTATAGCCGGGCTTGGGTTTGGCTTGGCGTGTCGCGGCAGGGGCCTGGCTGCCCATGTGTTGGCGTCGGTAAGATATAATCGCGAGACGGCGGTCAGGGCGTTGTTGAAGACTTCCTTCAGCGACCATTCCAAGCGGCGGTAGTCGGTGCAGATTATCGGGACGTCTTTCAGGTGGGTGTCGACAAACCTGCGTTGGGTAACAGGTTTACGCTGCGAATCGACGTAGATGGCCTGCGACATCAGCCTCATCGACTCAGCCGCACGCCAGAATCGGTACTTGGTGAAGCGTTTTCCCGCTCTTTCATCCGCCAGTTGCCTGTTTTTTACTCGCATGGGGTCGGCTTGTATCAAATATTCGTTCAGCATGCCGTCCACCTGTTCGGCCATGTCGCTATTCGGTTCGATAAAGTCCAGGTTAATTCGGAATGAGGATGTATACCACGCCTTGTTTGCCCGCTGCATCAGTTCGAGTATTCGCAGGTTGCGGGTGTTGATGTCGTACATTTCCGCCATGCATTGCTGGATTTTTGGGTCGGTAATCAGTGTGCCCGTGCCCGGCAAAACGGGCAGGAGGGCTTCGAAGTTGCCGAAATCTCCAATCAGCCGGCGGAGCAGGAGAACGTATTCCCGACGGCCGTAAAATACTCTCTGCCAATGGGCAAAGATATGGGCGGTGCTTTTGCCCTTCAATTTATCGAAGTATAGCCGTAGCCTTCTGCTTTGGTAATGGAGATTGTCTATCAGGGTCATACCGGCGGAGACTTTTGCGCCCGGATAAGCCTTGCCGCAAGTTTTCGAGTACAACCCGTCGCACAGCGAATCAAGTCGGTGGACGGTGGCCTCGTATTGCTCTATGCTGTCCCGCAGGATGGGCGTGGCGCAGCGGAAAAATCGCCCCAGGGCTTTGTCCTTTTTGTTTTTGCGATGCCGGCGGTCCAGCCATCGGATCACGTAACCGAAATCCGCCAACGACTCGAACTGCCACATGCGTGAAGATGTAAAAATTCTGCCAAACACAGATATATACTACACTAAGGTGCATTATACTACAACGGCATAGCCCGGTTTTATGATGATGTCCGACCAGATTACCCAGCTCCGACAACGCCGCCGGCGGGGTTATTCTTTATCCGCTTTGGTATTTGGCCAGACTGTTTTGCCGGATTTGTCGATGACGATTGGCGGGTCGGCGGGGTTTCGTCGGACTGTCGCCAAGCCGTCGGCGAAGCTTGTGGCGGAGGCGAATTGCGGTGGAATTACGATTTTTCCGTTGTGATCGATATATCCCCATTTTTTTTGCGGCGGGTGGGTGTCGGTGTAGGTCAGCACCGCTGCCAGGCCGTCGGAGAAAGATCGCCCCTGGAGAAATTTCGTGTCGATTACGAGTTGTCCGGTTTTGTCGATGAACCCGACGCGGCCGTCCGGGGCGGTTACCATCGCCCGGCTTTGGCAGAACTCCGCACCGCCGGGCCACGGCTGGCCTGTAAATAAAACGTTGCCGCTTGTGTTAATGTACTGCGTAACGATTTCGCCGGTGGGGTCTTTAAGCCCCACGCGGGCAATGCCTTCGGAGAAGCTGCCCGCCCATGCAAAACGGGACGGAATCGCCATTTTGCCGTCCAGGTTCACGAATCCCCACTTGCCGCCGCGAATTCGCCTGCCTTCTCGCACGCCGCCGACCTGCACTGCAGCCAATCCGTCGGAGAACCATTGCCCGCCGCTGAACCGCGGCTGGATCGCCCATTGGCCCGTCGTGTCCAGGTAGCCGTATTTGTCCCCCTTCCGCATCAAGGCCCGGCCTTGGCGAAAGCGGATCATCCGGGGATATTCCGGTGAGATTACCCATCGGCTGGCCTGGTCGAGACAGCCCCATTTGCCCTCGACGAGTACGCCAGCCAGTCCGTCGGCGAATCCCGCGCGATCCACGAGAACAAAGTCCGGCTCGATTACCCATTGTCCGCGGCGGTCGATGAAGCCCCACATGCCGGCAGATTCCACCGCGGCCAGCCCTTCGCTGAACGACTCGGCCTGGTGGAACCGGAAACCGATGACCTCCCGTCCGTGGCGGTCGATATACCCCATCTGTCCATTTTGCGTTACGGGATAAAGCATCTCCGGTGAGTCTGCCGGAGGGTCGGCTTCCGTCGGTGGAGGCGCGGGCTTGTCTTTCCGGCATCCCGGCAGCAGAGCGATCAGGCAGAACACAAACATGACATAACGACAGGCCATGCCTTAAGCCTATCGCGCCGCCAAGGTTGTTACAATGGAGAACTGAAAAGAATGGTGATATCCACCCAATAGCGAGTGGTACTGCGGCATTACGGCATGTGCACTTGATAAGATTTCCGGTGGCCGCAGGGGGACATACCGGTTTTTTTTCTGAACAGGCGGGAAAAATATCCCGGATCGCGATAGCCGCATGCCCATGCAATTTCCGAAATATTTAACGATGTTTCCTCCAGCAGCCCGGTCGCCCTGGAAATCCGCTCGTCGTTGAGATATTCCGTCAATCGCCTCCCGGTTTGCCTGTGGAACAGATTTGACAGATAATCGGCTGAGCAATTGACCCATTTGGCGAGTTGCTTTACCGATAGGGTATCTTCGCAAAGATGGGCTGCGACCATTTGTTTACAGTGCAGCACTTTGGGATGGCCTTTTTCTCGCGGGATTCCCTTGGTTTCCAGAATGTCCAGCAAGTAACAGAAATTGGCAAGCATGATCCCTTTGAGCTTTGGCCGGCGACGGCGTTTGGAATTGTGAAATGTCTCGATGGCGTCGTTGAGATATTCCTGGACGCGGTCGGCCGTGTCCGTCGCGAAACTCCGAATCTCCAGAACATGTGGTGGTTTATCCGGTTGGCCCGACGAAACATGAAATGAAATGGCGTTTTTGCTGAAAATAACAACCATGTTGCAAAACGGGCCGCGATATCGTTTTGCCGTTTCGCCGTGGGGCACGCCGGCGGGTACTATGCAGATATCCAGAGGATACAGCCGAAATTGCTCCTGCGGAAATCGGAAAACCGATATGCCGGAAAGCTGGATGAACAGTTCCGGCATCAAGTGAAAATGCATGCCCTCAACCATGCGGTTCCTGTCCTGAACTTTTGGAATGCGTAATTTAAAGGCGCCGGCTTCAATCGCGGCGATACGATCTCGAATGGCCCGGCGACATGTCGCGATAAGATCAAATGAGCCGGGTGTCAGGTTGTCCGGCAACTTGAATGCCATCTAAGATATCTCCTGATAATAAAAGAATTATACAAAAAACAACCGTTGTAATCAATGGAAATCGCGGTACTATAAAAGCGAATGGCTACTTCGCCATGTTTGCAGCAAGATATGTTTTGTCTTATAAATTAAACCATTGTCAATCGCCTTGCCGCGTAATATGCTATGAAGCAGTTGTAAAAAGAAAAAGGAGAAATCATGAGTGAAGCAATCAAAGTTACCGTCTGGAACGAATTCCGTCATGAAAAAAGCAATGCCGCGGTAAAAAAGCTTTACCCCGATGGGATGCACGCCGTTATTGCCGAGTCGCTGCGGGCTGCCGGTGGTATCGAGACCAGGCTGGCGGCGCTCGACGATCCAGAGCATGGCCTTACCGAAGATGTCGTCAATTCCACCGACGTACTTATCTGGTGGGGTCATTGCGCACACGGAGAGGTAGAGGACGAAATTGTCCAGCGTGTGCGTAAACGCGTACTGGAGGGAATGGGCCTGATTGTTCTGCATTCGGGGCATTTCTCCAAGATATTCAAGGCCATGCTGGGGACAAATTGTTCCCTGAAATGGCGGGAGGAGGCTGAGAAGGAACGTATGTGGAACATCGAACCCTGCCACCCCATCACGGAAGGAATCGGCGAGTACATCGAACTGCCCAATACGGAAATGTACGGCGAGCGGTTCGACATTCCCACGCCGGACAAGTTGATTTTTGTTTCGTGGTTTGAAGGCGGCGAGGTTTTCCGTAGCGGCTGCTGTTGGGAACGCGGCCACGGGCGGATTTTCTATTTCCGTCCCGGCCATGAGACGTATCCCATTTATTACAACGAGCAGGTGATGCGTGTAATCGCCAACGCCGTCCGCTGGGCAAGGCCGCGCGGTTTCATGGAGCATAACGCCCCGAATTGCCCGCCGCTGGAAAAACTTTCGCCCAAGGACGTCGAATTCGGCAAAGCCGGCGAGCGGCAGGACGTTGAATAACCTGAAATAATAGTAAAAAACTATGCTGCAATGGAGAATGTTATCATGAAGAAGTTTCGAGTTGGCGTAATTGGTTTGGGTATGGGGCAGGCACATGTTAAGGGCTTCCAGTCGCATCCGCAGGCCGAGGTTGTCGCCGTGGCGGATATCGATAAGGTCAAGCTGGCCGAACGGGCCGATGACTTCGGCATAGCAGGCCGTTATACGAACGCCCTGGATATGCTCAAGAAGGAAAATCTCGACGTGGTAAGCATCGCCACGCCGAACAAGTTTCACAAGCCGCTTACGCTCGCAGCCTTCAAGGCCGGCTGCCACGTGTTGTGCGAAAAGCCTATGGCCATGAATGCCCGCGAGGCCGGCCAGATGCTGGAAGCGAGCAAAAAGGCGAAAAAACGTCTGATGATTAATTTCAGCTTTCGTTTCACGGATCAGTCGTATGCGTTAAAGCAGGCAACCGACAGCGGCATTCTGGGCGACGTGTATTTCGCGCGTACTGTCTGGCACCGCAGGCGTGGCATTCCGGGCTTTAATGGCGGAAAATTCGGTGAGGCCGAGGGTATGGGCAGTTGGTTTTATCAGAAAGAATTGTCCGGCGGCGGCCCGCTTATCGACCTGGGCGTGCATCGGCTGGATCTTGCACTGTGGCTGATGAACTATCCCAAGCCGGTATGGGTTATGGGCAGCACGTATGACCACATTGCATCCCGGCTGGCGAAGAAGCAAAAGCGGAAACAAAAATATACCGTCGAAGATATTGCCGTGGCGATGATTAAATTCGAGAACGGCGCGACGCTGGAATTAGAGGCGTCCTGGGCGGCAAACACTAAAAAGAACGAGGAAATGGAGACGCGCCTGTTCGGCACCGACGCCGGACTTGTTCAACGCAATATTGGCGAAGGGTATGATTTCGAGGCCGAGATATACCTCGAACGCGAAGGCTGCCAGTATGACATGAAATTGCATCCCCCGGTTCCCGCCGCTCAAAACGCGATGTTCCATTTCATCGAAAGCATACGGGAAAACAAACCACACACCGCGACAGGCCGGGAAGGGCACGTCGTAATGCAGATTCTCGACGCCATTTACGCCAGCGCGAAAAAGAACGCCCCCGTGCGAATCAAACTATGACCTGGGTGCAAGCACCCGTAATGACCAATGTCTAAAAAACGCCGGGTGTCGGGGGCCATGCTTCTGCTTGCAGAAGCATGGGGTAAGAAAACGCGTCGGGTGGCCCCCCCCTTGGGGCAGGCCTGGGGGAAAGATAGATACATAAATTACCAATGTTGGGTGGCATGGCGACACCGAAGGGGTCGCCATGAAGGATGGCGAATTCACCGCGTGATGGCCTTCCCAGGCCACCACGGCACAGGGCCAAACCGGCCGCACGTTTTCGCGGCGGCCTGGGAAGGCCGCCGCGCTAGTGCGTAAAAAACCATTACCACCCAACGCCATGCCGCCCAAAAGTACCTGATAAAAATCCCGGTACGCCGCAAGTTCTTGCAATTCTCCTTTTCTGCCGGTTGACTGGTAGCCGGCGGCGCAATACAATCGATACCTTAATGGTATTCTGATTTTTTTGGATTTTGTAAAGAGGTGTGAGAATGAGTGAGATTCGGGTTGCAATTGCTGGCATTGGAAACTGTGCCAGTTCGTTGATTCAAGGGATTCACTATTACCGTGAGGTTTTTGCCAACGGCGACGAGGTTGTGGGCCTGGCCCATCCGACGCTTGGCGGCTTTGCTCCGGGCGATGTCGAGGTCGTCGCGGCGATTGACGTTGACAGCCGCAAGGTCGG
>JAIORC010000089.1 GCA_021108335.1 Phycisphaerae bacterium | reverse complement strand
TGATGACCTTCGGTTGGCGGGAAATACCATGGAAATAGCGCTCATGGCGGTTCTGGTTATTGCGTTGTGCGGAGCGGTGGTTTCCTTCTCCATGATGGGCCTGCGTCATTATTGGCGTAGCAAAGCCTTGGCCCGCCACTGCCACGAGCACGGCTTGCGTTTTTCCCGTGACGATCCGTTCGATATTCCACACCTCTACGGCAATTTCGCCTTGGTCGCCTCCGGGCACAGCCCCCGGGCGAGCAATGTAACTCACGGGCATATTGAATCGTGGCACCTGCGGGCGTTCGATTTTCGCTATGAGCTGGGCCATGGCACGTTGCGAACGACCCGCCGGTATTGCGCGATAGTTATCGATGGCGAAATGAACGTGCCGGAAGTGCTGATGTGGAACGATGCCGATGCCACAGACACCCCCTTGCAGGCACGACAAATTGACGGGCACGTTGGACGATGGTCGTTCACCGGAGATGCAGCCTTGGCTGGATGCCTGCGGAATGCGGCGACGTCGATGGAGCAGGAAGGCTTCAGCCTGCAACTCCGCGGCGGCAGCCTGATGTTGTACCTGTCTGTATCTCACCGGAAAAAGTGGGATTATACCGCCTGGCTGGAACCGGCAATTCAATTGGCGAGCCGCATAAAGGCCTATCGGCCCAGTCGAGACGACGCCCAAGCTCCGGCGGCAAGCTCATTCGGGGAACAAACCTGTTGAAAACCGTCGCCGCTCGTGATACAAAATACCGGTTCATGGTGGTAATCTTTTAGAGATTTCCTTTAACCTTGAAATTGGGAGAACTTACGTGCGAAACAGCAGATTTTTATCGGCCGGTATGGGACAATTGAGTTTGTTTCTTTCCCTTCTTGTCCTGACGGGATGCGGTGACGCTCCCAAGCGGGACGCGGGCAATCATCTTCGCGAAGCAACCGAAGCCGCCCAGAAGCTATGTGCAAACATTCGGTTGATCGATCCCGAGAAAAAATTATCCAAGCCCGCGCTAACTTCCAAGGTTATGGAAACTCTTTCCCAGGCGGAAAAAAAGTTGACCGACGCATTGGGTGAGTATTATGAGGGCAGAAAGGCCGAGCCGGAGGAAATCGCTTCGGACGACACGGCAATGGCCAAGCAGACCCTTGGGTTGGTTCGTACGCTTCGCGGCAAGTATTATGTCTGGTCGGTAGTCCAAGCGACGCAGGATGCCACCACCGCCAGAGTTGAGGCAAGTAAGCAGCTTTCGCTGGCGTTGTCCAGGAATGCCGACGTGCTGAAATGTCAGGAGGAGCTGTCCTATACGCAAAAGGAAGATCAGAAGCGTATTGACGACTCAAAGAAAGAAAAGATCGAGGCTCAGACTCAGGTCAAGGCCGGCAAGGCGAAAATCAAGGACTTCGAGGGGCAAATTGGTGAACTCAACAAAAAAATCCAACTGAACAACGCAAAGGCAACGTCTTTACGGAAGCAAAGCACGATGACTTCCGGCCCGGACAGCCTGGCGAAGCTGAAACAGGCTTTGATGCTGGAACGCAAGGTTCATGATGACCAGGCGGCTATCCAGCGGATTGAACTGAAATTACATAACCAGCGAAGGTTGCTGGAAGATGCCGTTTCTGCAGTGAACAAGGCTGACGCCAGTCTCATTGCGATTAAAGAAATCCAAAAGAGTCACAAGGTCGCACTCGATAAATGCAGGAAAAGTCTTGCCAAGAACAAGCAGGATATTGGAGCTGCCTGCAAAGAGATTGTCTCCGCTACGGCGGCGATGTCCAAGGCGTATGCCGAGGCCTTTGACAAGGCTCAAAAGGCGATGGCGGCATTCGCCAGTGCCGAGAAGGTAATTGCGGAGGCGGTGAGCATGAGCAGGCCAATCAAGAAGGCCCAGGCCTGTTCAGACCAGGCAGACGCCAAGGCTTTCCGTGCCGAGCTGCAACTGCGTCTCCTGGATATGAAAAAAGTCGCCGAGACATTTACCGCGGAAGTGGACTTCGCATGGAAGACTTTCAAGGTGGGCGACGCGCCGGCCAAGCCCGACATGAGCGGATTGAAGGCCTTCTGCGAGAAGACCAGCAAGGCGGGCGAGGTGGCAGTTGCGGAATATTCCGCAGCAGTGGATTTGCAGGACAAGGCGGTTCGCGCAGCCTCGCCGAAGCGGAAATGGAACTTCCAGCGGGCCTTGGCGATGATTTACGTCAATTATTCCGCAGCTCTGAAACGGGTGGGCAAAGATGCCGATGCCCAAACAAATATAAAGAAAGCCAGGAAACTTCTGCCGCAAATCAAATCGGGTGCCGCGGCGGCGGAACAAACCGAGTCGATAAAAGAGCTTGAAAAAGAGCTTAAAGCCCTGTCGCAGAAAAAATAAAAACAAAAAATATCCGAAATGTTATGTGTTTCGTTGTGGCGTGAGTTTTCTTTATATGAGGATTTACGCCGGCAGCGAGAAATTGTCAGTGTTGGAGGCACAGGGGTTGCGTGAAGCCTGATGCCGCCAGCCGCAGCCGGTCAGGATGACTATAGGGTTTCCTGGAGCGCCTGGCTTGTCGCGGGGCGGAAATATGTTGCCGGCTTTTCGCAGAAGGTGGCCATGAGGAAGTACAAAAACAAGGCCATGGAGGAGTTGGCAGCCGAGCTTTGCTCCGGCCTGCTTCGCCTTCGTAAAGGATATCTTGATGCTGCCGAAGAGTTGCTTCGTTTGGTCGGCTCGGACCAGGCTTATCCCTACGATTTTGTAGTCTACCGCCTGACGGGGTATCGTCCTCCCAAATCCCAGGCCACGGAGAATTTGCTGGAAGGCCGTTCTTTGCGTAGCGACCTGCTTCAGGCGATACTCGACATTTCCGCCAGCTTTGACTTGAGCACCCGGGATTACGACGAGGCGGTTTACGACAGTGCCGCACTGGCGAAACAATTTAAGATTTCGACCAAGACCATTCAGCGCTGGCGGGCGAGGGGCCTTCCTGCCCGTCGAATGTATTTTCCAGACGGCAAACGGCGTGTGGCGTTTCTCGAACGATCGGTCTCATGGTTTTTCCGGCAGCACGCAAGCCAGGTGCAGCGATCGACGAAGTTCTCGCAGTTGACATCCGAAGAGCGTCAGGACATTCTCCGCAGGGCCAGGCGGATGGCGTCGTTTACGCAGTGCAACATGGGCGACGTTGTCCGGAGGCTGGCCAGACGCACCGGCAGGGTTATGGAAACCATCCGCTATACCATTCGCAGGCACGACAAGGAGCATCCCGACGATGCGATTTTTCCGCGATTGCTCCATTCGCTCGGCGATATGGAAAAGCGGCGGATATATCGCAGTTTTCTTCAAGGCTACTCAGCAGTGGAGCTGGCCAGGGAGTTCCACAGGACACGCAGCAGCATTTATCGAATCGTTAACGAGCTGCGGGCGATCCAACTGCTGAAAAGGCCGATCTCTTACGTCGACAACGAACAATTCTCCCTTCCCGACGCCGAAAAAACTATTCTGGCGGCGCACAAGGCGTTAAAATCCAAAGCGTCCGGCAAAACTGCGGGAATCCGCCCTCCCAGGGACTTGCCGCCGTATCTGCAAAGCCTCTACAAAATGCCGCTCCTGAAGGCGGAGAACGAACGCGATCTGTTCTGCCGGTACAATTTTTTCAAGTACAAAGCCGATATGCTTCGCCAGACCATCGATCTGCGTCATGTTCGGGCCAGCCAGGTCAAGCAGGTCGAGTCGTACCTGTTGCGGGCCAACTCCCTGAAAAACCAGATTGTCCGGGCCAATCTTCGCCTGGTGGTTTCCATCGCCAAGAAACACATTTCCGGCCCGCTGAGTTTGTTCGAGTTGATCAGCGACGGAAATATTTCACTGATGCGGGCGGTGGAGAAGTTTGATTTTGCACGCGGGTTCCGGTTCTCGACTTACGCGTCATGGGCGATTATGCGGAACTTTGCCCGTTCGGTGCCCAAGGAGCGATACCAACTGGACCGCTTCTCCACCGGGCACGAGGAGGTGCTGGATATTGCAGCCGGCCTTCGCAGCTATAATCCCATGAGCGACAACCCCGCCGAACTGCGGGAAAGCATCGACGTGTTGCTGTCCCGCCTGAGCCAGCGCGAGCAGATAATCCTGACAAATCATTACGGCCTGGACGAATATCGCGACGCCAAAACGTTCGAGCAACTCGGAAAGATGCTGGGCATCAGCAAAGAACGTGTCCGCCAGATCGAAATACAGGCACTCGAAAAACTCCGCCAATATTCCACCGTCCACGAACACGTGTAGAGTATCAAGGCATCAGGAATATTTTATCATCGCGGCCCGATAGAAATTTCTGCCCTCGGTGATGTACTTCTTCTCGAAATTCGTGCCGACGATATGCTCGTCGCTGTCCAGCAGCCGTGGGAAATCGGTCGTGCCGAACCCTGGGGCGTCGGTGATGACCTTCTGCATGTGCTCGAAGTATTCGCGATGGTCGGTTACCAGCAGCAGTTGCCCGCCGGGTTTGAGTACCCGTCGCATCTGGGCCAGGAACGACGGCTGAATCAGCCGGCGGCGATGGTGTTTCCGCTTCGGCCAGGGGTCGGGGAAATAGACATGCACCCGCCAGACGGATTCGTCGGCAACTGCCGCCGGGAAGAAAGGTCCGGCGTCGGCACAGAGCATGCGAACATTCTTCAGCCCGGCCCGGCGGACGCGGTCGGCGGCGTAGCTTGCGTAGGCGCGGGCGTATTCAATGCCCAGAAAGTTAATCTCCTGGCGAAACCGCGCTCTGGCCAGCAGAAACGTACCCTTTCCGACGCCGATTTCTATTTCGACCGGCAGTAGCGGCGCATCGGGGAACAGGTCGGCGAAGTCCATCGGCCCGGCTGCGGCGCTGTCGTTCAGGAGGATATCGGCAGTGTCCAATTGTTTGCCGGGGGTGCGTTGCAGATTTTTCGGTGAGTTCGTTCGCATGATTTTCCAATTATACCCGTGGGCCTTCGCTTCTCGCATGAAGCGCAACGGCTGCGGGCGGGATATCGTAATTGCCCCACCCCGGTCGGGTCAAGGGCTATCGTTAGGAAGCGGTTAGCGTCTCTTGTGCCACTGCCGCCGATAAGGTAACATTCTTTCTGTCTCGAACAAGTGTGGATCAGACGGAGCCTGACATGTTGGGAGTATATGTAAAAAACCAAGCAGAATTGATTGCCCTCGGTATCGGCGGCGTGTTGGCGTTGCTGTTTTTGTGGTTGAGCCTGCGGGCCAACAGACGACGGCGGCTCGTGGATGATATCCCCACGTCCAAAACCACTGGCGTGTTCATCGGGCTGATCGAAGTCAAGGGCACTGCCGAGGCGGAGCGTCCCGTCCGCAGCTACCTGGCTGAGATTCCGTGCGTCTACTACAAATGGGAAGTCGAGGAACACTGGTCGAGAACCACCACCGAAAGCTATACCGACTCGGATGGTAACCGACGCACGAGAACCAAAAGGGAAAGTGGGTGGAAGACGGTTGCCAGCGGCGGCGAGGATATTTTATTTTACCTCCAGGACGACTGCGGCGTAATCCGGGTGAACCAGCAGGGTGCGAAAATTCAGCCCGACCGGGTCTTCAGCGAATATTGCCATCGCGGCGATCCGCTGTATTACGCCAAAGGCCCGGCCGCTTCCATCATGGACTCTGACCACAGACGACGCTTTACCGAGCATGCCATTCCGTTGCATGCCCGTCTGTACGTTATGGGCCGGGCCTGCGAGCGGCAAGACGTTGTCGCCGCGGAAATTGCCTACCATGAAAGCGCGCCGATGTTCCTGATATCCACGAAGTCGGAAGAACAGATCAGTTCGTCCTTCAAGTTGCAGCTCTGGCTTTTCGGCATCCTGGGACTTATCGCGATCGTCGCAGCCTGGATAATCAAGGACTGCCAGTTGGATCGGGATATCGAGGCGATGATTCCGGCGTACATCGGTGTTGGGGCGGGCTTTGCCGGCGTGTGGCTGCTGGGTTGGATGTGGATGGCGTATAACAGCATGATCGGCCTGCGTAACCGCGTAAACCAGGCCTGGGCAAATGTGGATGTCCAGCTTAAGCGGCGGCACGACCTGATTCCGAATATCGTCAATATCGTCAAGGGGCTGAAGGATTACGAGCGCACCGTCCAGACCGAGCTAGCCGAATTGCGATCTCAGGCCCAGGCCAATCGCCCCGGCGAGGCCGGCCCTGATCCGCACGCCTGCGCCGGCAAACTCATAGCCCTGAAAGAAGCCTACCCGGAACTCAAAGCCAATGACGCATTCCTGCGGCTGCAGAATCAACTGGTCGAAACCGAGCAACGGATCGCACTGGCGCGAACGTATTTCAATGAAATCGCCGCATTCTACAACGGGCGATTACAGATTGTGCCGGATACTTTCATATCGAAGCTGGCCCGCCTGAAGCCGCAAAAATACATCACGGCAAAGGATTTCGAACGGGCAGTCGTTGAAGTCCATCTCTCGGAATAATCCCCCCGACGTTGGGTGGCACCCAGCTACTCATCAATCGCGTGGCTTACGTTATGGCCGCGGCGGGGTTGGAAGTGATCAATCGCATTGCGTCCTGTCTGGACAGGCCGACGTGTTTGATGAGGTTCGCGAGGCTTTGCGGCATGGATATCGCCGCTCCGACGAGGTGCGATTCGTCCGGCGAGCGTGCGACCATGTCGTCGCCGATGGTCAGTTCCCATCTGCCGAGGCTGTATTTCCCCGGGCCGAGACCCGCCGGCGCGATGGCGTCGGTAACGATGACGCAACGGTCAAGCCCGGCGGCGCGAATATAATTGCCCAACGTCGGGAATGGAATGTGTGCGCCGTCGGCGATGAAGGTCAGCCACAGGCTGTCGCTTAGGCTCAGTGCCCGCTGGACGATGTTGTCGTGGCGGTGCATTTGCATCGGGCAGCCGTTGCCAAGGTGCGTGAACATCCCCAGCCCCGCGTCCACGGCGGCTTTGAGTTCGTCCAGGCTTGGGTCGCAGTGGCCTGCCGATACGGTTACGCCGGACTTTGCGAGCATCCGGGTAACCTTCAGGCCCTTGTCGCATTCGGGGGCCAGGGTAACGATTTTCACCAGTCCGCCGCCGGCATCGAGCAGCCGGGCCATCGTGTCGGCGTCAGCCGGGCGGACGGCGTCCAGCGGGTGCGCGCCGCGATAGCCGTCGGTGGGATTGATAAAAGGCCCTTCGACATGCAGGCCGACGATCATTTCGCGGGCCAGCGGATTTTCGTCGCGCAGGGCTGCCAGGTTGGCAAGCCGCCGGGCCATGCTGTCGATGTTCTCGGTGATAATCGTCGCAAAAATGCCGCCCACGCCGTCGGCCCGCAGCGCCTCGCAGGCGGTCTGCAAATCATCCGAGGAAAGATCGTCCCGGTTAAAATCCACGCCGCCGTAACCGTTGACCTGTAAATCAAAAAACAATTCATCTTTGTTGTCAGTCATTTCAATCATCCTATATAAACCACATCAAACACCATAATTCCCATTTCCCGCATCTGGGTGGCATGGCTTGCTTGCAAGCCATGTGTTTTTACAAACTGTCCGGATATTACTTTGGGGGTACGGCCTGATCCATTTCCAAGGGGACGTCTTTTTGGCTTTGAACTTCATCGACGGAATTATGGCACGAACATGGCTTGCAAGCAAGCCATGCCACCCAACGTTTTTTTGGATTGGAGCAATATTCCGTCATTCCCAATTTCCTCCCAGCTCCTGTTCCACATTTTTTCCGGTTCCTGTTGTTACACTTTCCAGATAACGTCTTTGAGTCGTATTTCGACGGTGGTTTGGCCTTGGAAGGTGTTTAGCATTGGCTCGCCGGCGATGTCTACTTCGGTTACGCCTGTCAGGAGATCGGTCAGGTCGCCCATGCCGAAGCCTACCGTTCGCATCCGCGTGCTGCCCTGCTTGAGCACCAGGCTGACGGTCGCACCGGTTCGGCCCATGCGCTTGGGTTCCATCATCAGCCTGCAGCCGCGAATTGCGATTACCGGATGACGATTGGCCGCACCGAATGGCGCCATCCGTCCGATCTGTTCGACCACATTATAGCCGAGGGTGTCGAGGGTTGTTTCGGCGTCGATGTCCAGGGCGGGCGTCAATTGTTCGGGAACAACCTGCTGGCGGGCGTATTGCCCGAAGGCCTCGGCGAACGCGTCGAAATTCTCCGCCCGCATTTGCAACCCGCCAGCCATCGCGTGCCCGCCATAGCTCACGAGATGCTCGTCGCAGAACTGGAGGGCGTCGGCGATGTTGAATCCGGGAATGCTCCTGCCGGAGCCTTGCCCGTTGCCGTTCTCGTCGAGACAGACCAGCATGGCCGGTCGATGAAACCTGTCCACCAGACGCGATGCGACAATGCCGATCACCCCACCATGCCAATCGCGGCTGGCCAGCACAATCGCCCGGTTCTTGTCGTCGTCGAGGTCCATCGCCTCGACCATCTCGATCGCCTGGGCGGTTATGCCCCGCTCGACCTTCTGCCGCTCGGTGTTCTGATTGGCCAGGTAGTCGGCAATTTCCCGTGCGCGATCGGGCGAGTCCGTCGTCAGCAGTTCGATAGCCAGCCGCGCGTGGCCCATACGCCCGGCGGCGTTGAGTCGCGGGGCCAGCACAAACCCCACGTGATATGAATCCAGGGCAGTGTCGGCCAGGTTCGCCGATTTGAGCAGCCCGCGTAGGCCCACATGGGTACTTGCGGGCAGGCCCCGCAGGCCGTGCGCTGCGATGACGCGATTTTCGCCCACCATCGGCACGACGTCGGCGATGGTTCCAAGGGCGGCCAGGCAGGTGGCGTCCAGCAGGAATTTTTTCATCTTGTCGTCGACGCGATTGCTGCCGCAGACCAGCCGTGCGGTCTGCCAGGCCAGCTTGAACGCCACCCCCGCCCCGCAGAGATGCGGATTGGGACATGGCTTTCCGTTTTCGCCCGGCAGCGTGGGATGCACGATAGCCGTTACCGCCGGCAACTCGCTCTGGACGGTGTGGTGGTCGGTAACGATTACGTCAACGCCGGCGTCGGTCGCGTGGGTCAGAACTTCCGCGGCGCTGATACCGCAGTCCACGGTAACGATAAGCCCAGCCCCGTCGGCGATAATTTTTTCCAGTGCCTCGCGATTCACGCCATAGCCTTCGTCGAGACGGTGCGGCACGTAATAATCCACCTCGCCGCCGAGCATCTTGATGCACGAATCCAAAATCGCCGTCGCCGTCATGCCGTCCACGTCGTAGTCGCCATAGACGACGACTTTCTCTCCGCGGTCGATTGCCTGGGCGATTCGCTCGGCGGCGGCCTGGCAGCCAGCCATCTCCGCCGGGTCGTACAGGTCGCTGAGTTTCGGCTGAAGAAATCCCCTGGCCTCCTCGACGTCGGTAACTCCACGATTGGCCAGCAGTTGGGCCATCAGCGGACTTGCCTGTAATTGTTGGGCCACCTGGTCGGCATCGTCAAAAACCGGCGCGACCTGCCATCGCAATGAATTGGGCTTCCATGCTTGCCTTGCCATCTAT
>JAIORC010000252.1 GCA_021108335.1 Phycisphaerae bacterium | reverse complement strand
ATAATAAAAAGCCCGTGGCTTGCCGGTCGCGGGCTTTTTGTTTACGGTATCGACTTATGCACGTATTGAATACATTAGCGCCGGTGTTTTTGATTATCGCCCTTGGCGCGGTGCTGGGCTGGCGCGGGTTCATATCCGATTCGCTGCGGGCGGGGCTGACTCGAATGTGCTACTGGGTGGGGCTGCCCTGCCTGCTGTTTGTCAAGATTTCTCAGGCAAAGTCCATTGACGCCGCCGCCTGGGAAATAGCGATTATTATCCTGATAGGCACAGCCGTGATGATTGCCGTAAGCCTGCTGGCCGCCCGGCTGATGCACTGCCACGCCGCACGCGTGGGCACGTTTGTCCAGGCCGGCTTCCGGGGAAATTTGGCCTATGTGGGCCTGGCGATAATCGTTCTCCTGTTCCCACCGGAATTCGTGGCCTCCACCGCCCTTGCGATGGCACCTGTCGTCGTGGTGTACAACGTGGCGGCAGTGGTGGCGTTGCTGGTCAGCGAACATCGTCTCAGCGCGGCGGCGATAAAAAAAATCGCCCTGAGCGTGATTACCAATCCGCTGCTGATATCCTGCACAGCCGGTATCGTCTGGATGTTCGCCCGCATGCATTTTGGTTTAAAAATGCCGGTTTTTATCGGCAGAACCCTCACGAATATCGGACAATTCGCGCTGCCGCTTGCCCTGATGTGCGTAGGCGGATCGCTGGCTTCCACGAGCCTCAAGGGCCATTTTTCCCTGGCGATTGTCGCTTCCGTAATCAAAGTCGCGCTCGGCCCGCTGCTGGGATACGCCGCCGCCCGGTTGCTGGGCATCGGCCAAACCGAGACCGCCATCGCGATGATTATGCTGGCATGTCCCACCGCCGTCGCCTCGTATATCCTCACCGAACAACTCAACGGCGATACGTCACTGGCGGCTGGGTCTATCGTTATCAGCACGATTCTCTCGGCGGTAGCCCTGAGCGTCGTAATCGCGACGATGACCTGATAATACCTCCAACACCGGAAAAGAAAAAACACGGATGTCATGAATCGTCCAACGTAATTTGACCGATAAAAGAAAGATATGAGTTTACACAAGCAAAATTTTCGCAACATTTTCACCAGCCTGGCATGCGGGTCTGGTTTGACGTTTTTGCTCTATGTCGTGCGATGCCTCCTGCGATGGAAGATTGTCAATCCCATCAACCTGCAGTTTCTGATCGTGCTGATTTTCGCCGCCGCCGGGTCTTACATCCTTCTGGGCGTTATTCGCGACATGCGAACAAAGCGAAATATCCGGCGGCTTGCCCAGAAACAGCGGGAAACAACGCTTCACAGCAATGCCCATGACTGGCATGCAGCGATATTGTCCGAAAAAGCAAAAAAACCCGCGGACACAGCCGAGGCTCCCACCGCGCAGCTTGCTGAAGAAAACCGATAACCACTTCCGCCCCGGTCTGCTATAATGCTCCGTTCTGATTTACCGACAAAATTAAGGATATATGCGAATTGTCATTACACGACGAACCCATTTTAATATTCGATGGTGCCTGCGGGACGAACCTTCAGGAAATGACCATCCCTCCGACGGCGTGGGGGAATTACGAGGGCTGTAACGAATGGCTGAACCTTTCGGCCCCGGAGGTTATCCAGGCGCTGCACGCCTCGTTCCTGGATGTCGGCAGCAACGTCATCGAGGCCAACACGTTCGGCGCCTGTAACATCGTACTGGCGGAGTACGGATTGGCCGACCGCGTGGAGGAGCTTAACCTCACCGCGGTGGAAAACGCCCACAAGGCCATCGCTGCCAGCGGCAAAAAAGCCTATATCGCCGGCTCGATCGGGCCTACGACCAAGCTGCCGTCGCTCGGGCATATTTCCGTGGACGACCTTGGCGAATCGTATCGCCAACAGATGCGGTCGCTCGTGGAGGCGGGCGTTGACCTGCTGATAATCGAAACCTGCCAGGACCTTCTCCAGGTCAAGACGGCTGTAATCGCCGCCGGCGAAACGTTCGAGCAACTGGGCAAAGCCCTGCCGGTGATGGTTTCGCTGACCATCGAGACAGCCGGCACGATGCTGGTCGGTGCGGATATCGCGACGGCTGTGGCGACCCTCGAACCGTTCGGCCTGCTGAGCCTGGGGCTTAACTGCGCGACCGGCCCGAAGCTCATGGAATCTCACATTCGATACCTCAGCCGGAATTGGCCGGGGCGGATTTCCTGCATACCCAACGCCGGCCTGCCCACCGTCGTGGACGGCAAAACCTGCTACCAGCTTTCGCCGGAAGATTACGCCGTCGCGATGAAGCACTTCGTCGAGGTCGAGGGCATCAGCGTCGTCGGCGGATGTTGCGGCACGACGCCGGGGCATATCCGCGCCCTTGCCGACGCGCTGGAGGGCGTAACGCCCGCCAGGCGGAGCGTAACGTGGCAGCCTCAATTGGCCAGCGGATACCAGGCTGTCGAAGTACATCAAGACCCCGCCCCGATGATGATCGGCGAACGGGCCAACGCCAACGGCTCGAAGAAATTCCGCGAGCTGCTTCTGGCTGAGGATTTCCAGGGCGCGCTGAAGGTCGGCATGGATCAGGAAGCCGCCGGAGCCGCCCACGCGCTGGATCTCTGCGTCGCCTACGCCGGGCGGGATGAATCCGCGGACATGACGAAGCTGCTGGGCATGTTTGCCGAGTCCGTCAAGCTGCCGGTCGTTATCGACTCGACCACGCCGGAGGTAATCGAGGCTGCGTTGAAAATCTATCCCGGTCGGGCGATCATAAACTCCATCAACCTCGAAGACGGCGGGGCGAATCTCCAGCGCGTCTGCAAACTCGCCAAAAAGTACGGTGCCGCCGTTATCGCCCTTACCATCAGCGAAAAGGGCATGGCGATGACGGCGGAGGAAAAACTCCAGATCGCCCGCGAAATCCACGACCTGGCCGTCGGCAAATATGGCCTGCGACCCGGCGACCTGATCTTTGACCCGCTGACGTTCACCATCGCATCCGGCGACGAGACGCTCCGCCGGGCGGGAATCGAAACGCTGGAGGGCATAAAGGCGATAAAGAACAATCTGCCCGGCGTGTTCACCACGCTCGGCTTGAGCAATATTTCATTCGGGTTGACGCCGGCAAGCCGGAAGATTCTCAACTCGCTGTACCTGCACGAAGCCGTCGGGGCCGGCCTTGATACCGCCATCGTCGACGCAGCTAAGATTATCCCGCTCTCGCGAATAGACCAGGCCGACCGCGACATGTGCCTCGACCTGATCTACCACCGCACCAGCGACGAAACCCCCGACCCGCTGACTGCCCTGATTGAACATTTCAGCGACAAAACCGCCGAGGACGAGGATTCCGAAGACGACAAAACAACCAAGCTGCCCGAGCAGCTTATCACCGAGAAGGTGCTCGCCGGCGACCGCGAGGGGCTGGGCGATCTCGTCGAGATTCTGCTGCGGCGGTATCGCCCCACTGCCATTATCAACGATCTGCTTATTCCGGCGATGCGGCAGGTGGGCGAGCTGTTCGGCCGGGGCGAAATGCTCCTGCCGTTCGTGCTGCAGGCGGCTGAGGTGATGCGGCGGGCGGTCGATCTGCTCGAACCGCACATGGCCCATGCCGACCACGGCGCGTCCGTCAAGGTGCTGCTGGCGACCGTCGCCGGAGACGTGCACGACATCGGCAAGAACCTCGTGGACATTATCCTGAGCAACAACGGCTATAAGGTTTTCAATATCGGCATAAAGGTCTCCGCGGAGGAGATTATCAAGCAGTCCCGGGAATTGAACGCCGACGTGATCGCCCTCAGCGGCCTGCTGGTGAAGTCCGCGATTATCATGAAGGAGAACATGGCCCAGTTCACCGAGGCCGGCCTGGCCCAGCCGATTCTCCTGGGCGGGGCGGCGCTTACGCGGAAATTCGTCGCCGAAGATTGCGTACCGGGATATCCCACCGGCAAGGTAATCTACTGTGCCGACGCGTTCGCCGGGCTGACCGCCATGCGAGATTTCGAAGCCGGCACGCTGGAATCCACCGCATGGAGCGAAGATACCGAACGGGTCAAGGCCTCGCCGGGACAGAAAAACGTTACCATCGTCCGAAACAACCGCCTGCCGTCGCCGCCGTTTACCGGCGTGCGACATGTAACGGATATCGACCCCGCGAAAATTTTCGATTACGTCAACGTCCAGGCGCTTTTCCGCGGGCGGTGGGGCTATCGGAAGGGCAAGACATCCGACGAAGAATACGCCCAACTGATTGCCGAAACAGTTCAGCCCATCTACGACGACCTCGTAGCCCGCAGCCTCAACAACGGCTTGCTTCAACCCAAGGTCGCGTACGGCTATTTCCGCTGCCGCTCCGAAAACACGCATCTTTACGTGGAGCACGAGGGCGGAGAACTAAAATTCGATTTCCCGCGGCAGGGCGGCTCGCCGTTTCTCTGCATCGCGGACTTTTTCCACACCGCCGACGAAGGCGGGGACGTTGCGCCATTTTTCGTGGCGACCGTCGGCGACGAATTAGCCGCTGCGACAAAGGAACTTTTCGAGAAGAACGAGTATCACGATTATCTCATTCTCCATGCCTTCGGCGTGGAGCTTGCCGACTCGCTGGCGGAGTATTGGCACGAGGAGATGCGTCGGGAGATGGGCTTCGCGGCTGCAAAGCCAGCCAGCGCCGCCGGCTATGCCGTCCAGGAGTATCGCGGCTCGCGGTATGGTTTCGGATACCCGGCCTGCCCGAATCTCGACGCCCAGCAGACGGTCTTCGAGTTGCTTCAGCCGGAGAAAATCGGCGTAACCCTGACCGAAACAATGGAAATGGTACCGGAAATGTCCACCTCAGCAATAATAGCCCACCACCCCCAAGCCAAGTATTTCGCAGTGTAGCCCATGCGATTACTAACCGAAGCCTGGCATAGCTCGTTGCGGTTTGGTGATTTCTATGATTTGCCAGCCTTCGGGGAGTTTTACCCAGAAGATTTTCCACTTCAGGCAGGCCATGCCGCTCATTTCGCCGTTGAAATGGATTGCGGTAATCAATGCCATCTCCGCCCGTTTGCCGGTAACTTTGATGTTAATATTCGTGATTTTGACCTTTTCGATCCCGAAACTCTTGCATTTGAGTTTGGCAAGTATAACGAGGCTGGTCTTGTTGCCCCCAAAGCCGTGGTAGTTCTCGGCTATGTATACAGTGGCCTTGTCGAACTCGGCTTTTTCGGCGTCGTGGGCGATTTCCGTTATTATCTGGTGCAGTTGTTCGCGGTCGGTTACGACGAACCTTTCGAGGGCGAACGCGCCACCGGCCAGCACCAGCGGGATCAGCAGCATTTTCGCAGCCCGCCCCGTCCGGCGGGCTTTCCAGTGAACTATCAGCACCAATTCCGCCACAGCCAGTGCGATGTATAGATACGTTGGGTCTTCCAGGAATAATTGTTTTAGGCTTTCCATGGAGACGATTATATACAGGCCGGCGGTTGAAGACTAAAGTTTTTCCCCCGGCATGGCGATAATTTTAGTATTCATGCATGTTATTGACCGAGAAATTCCATCATCCGGGCTGATGCGGATATCGGCTGCCGCCAAGGCTGCCGGCGTCAGCAAACAGACCATCGAGTACTACATCATGCTCGGCATGCTCAAGCCGCGACGCTTCGAAGGCCGACACGGGCGATTCTTCGACCAATTGCTGATCAAGCGAATCAAGCTCATCCGCGAGCTTAACGACAGCGGCTACACGCTCCGGGACATCCGCGAAATCTACCTCAAGCGAGCGAAGTAGCATAAATTTTGGCTGCCATCCGATTATCACACGACTGCTGTTTGGTGGCACAGGTTTGTAACCTGTGCCGCGGTGGCCAGAGAAGGCCACCGCGCGTAGGGTGGGTGCTTACGCCCACGCGGGACGAAAAACACATGGCTTGCAAGCAAGCCATGCCACCCAAACAAAAAAATCAGGGTAACATAGCGACACCAACCGAGCTGGAGAATTTCGTCGGCTTGTAGCGTTACGATTTTTCGTTAATTGCCCTGAGACGCGTTGTCGTGTTAGAATACTCCCCGATGGCGAAGCGATTTATACGAATATCGTTGGCGGTCAAATTTCGGCTGCTTTTTGGTCCGGCGTTGCTGGTCGTAATCGGCGCTGCGCTGATGGTGCCGTGGTACTTCATGGAAGTGCTCTCCGAGCAATCGGTGGAGGCTCCGACCCGTGAGCTGACCCGCCTTCGCCTTGCCGAGTGGCAGCGTGTCCATCAGAAAAACCTCACCGACGCCCACAAGAACAGCCGGGTTGTGGAACTGTACACCGCCGGCAAACGTTCCGCCGGCGAAGCGGTAAGCCCGCATGCCCCATTCGACCCGGAGGCGGAGATTCGCGAAGGGCCTGTTTTCCGCATAATCAACGTGAGCCTCCCCAAAAAAGACCTGGACAGGCCCGCCCAGAAGGCACGGAAGTTTTTCGTCAAGAACCCGGAAAAGCGAGTCGTCTGGCGAAAGGCCCGCAACATGCAGGACAAGCCCGTTTATCGCGGGTTCCGGGCTGTGCGAAACACCGCCGCCTGTAACGAGTGTCATAAAGACAACCGCAAGCCGGCATTGCGTTTCGCCCCCGGGCAACTGATCGGACTGATCGACGTTACGCTGCCGACCTCGGCGGCTTCGGTGTCGCAATTGTGGTGGGCGCGGAGCGCCATTATCGCCGGCGGAGTTTTCGCGGTCGTACTGGCGCTGGTGATATTCTCGGTTATCGCCCACCGAATCGTGCTTCGGCCGGTGCGAAAGCTGCGGGAACTGTCCGACAAGGTTGCCGATGGCGATATGACCGTCCGCAGCTCGCTCCGTACCGGCGATGAATGGCAGCGCCTGGGCGAAAGCTTCAACGAAATGCTCACTGCGATCACCGATCAGCACAACAAGCTCCGTGCAGCCAATCGGGCGGTGGAGTTGAACCTTATCGAGATGGGCGAGCGGAACCTTGCGCTGTTCGAGGCCAACCAGGTAAAAACGGAATTCCTTGCCAATATTTCCCACGAATTGCGCACGCCGCTCAACAGCATCATCGGCTTTGCCGACCTGCTATGCGAATCGGAGGAGGAGCGAACCGCCCGCTACGGGACGAATGTTTCCACGGCTGCCAAGAATCTGTTGGCGATGATAAACGACATGCTGGACCTGGCGAAAATCGAAGCCGGCAAGGCAAACGTGCGGTTCGACAAGGTTTCGGCAATCGATTCCTGCCAGACCATCCTGACCCTGATGCAGCCGCTGGCGGACAAGAAAAATATCACCCTGCTCGCGGCGATTGACGCTAAAACGCCTATCATTTCCACCGACGGCGGTAAGTTGCAGCAAATACTCTTCAATCTGGTAAGCAACGCGATAAAGTTCACGCCGTCCGGCGGCATGGTAACTCTCTCGGTCCAGCCGTCCGAATCGCGAGGCGCCAGCCTGCCCGAAGAGGTGCTTTTCGCGATAGCCGACACCGGCCCGGGCATCAGCGAAGCCGATCAGGCCCACATTTTCGAGAAGTTCTACCAGGTAGACCCCACGCTTACCAAAGAGACGACCGGCACAGGCCTGGGCCTTGCGATTTGCAAAGAGCTGGCCATGCTGCTGGGCGGCAAGCTGTCCCTCCATAGCGCCACCGGCGAAGGCACAACCTTCAGCCTGACCCTGCCAATCAGGGAAAAACAGTAAAAACAGGAACCAGTAGAACGGGAACCTAGAATGCCCACCACCCTGTTTAATTCTTGCGGGTTTTCATGTATTGTTGGATGCAGGCTGTCAGTTCGGGGTGTTTTGTCGGCGGGGCGGGTTGGCCCAGGTCGAGTCGATCCGATACGATATTGCCCATGTTCACGAGGCATTGGAAGACTTCTTCCGGCTTCATTTTACAAGCCAGTTCGATCATCAGGCATATGCCGGCTGTTTTATCCGTCGTTGTCCAGGCCATAGGATTTCTCACTATAATACGCGGTATAGCGAGAAATACCCTTCGACCCTATGCGCCTAACCCTCCAACTTAAATATAAGACACTATTGAGGACAAAGCAAATTTAGCTGGGAAATTTATCGAAAAGTGGGAATTTCGATGAGAATCCGTTGTTATTTCAATTGATACGCATATTATGGATGGCAAGTGGACTTATATTGAGGCAACCAACGATAAGGGGTATCAAATGAAGAAATATGGGATTCCGGCGATTCTGGTCATTCTGGTGGCAGCTGCGTTACTCTACTGGTTTTATATTAGAGATTCGTCGCCTCCTCAAAATTCGATGAGCTACAATGGCCCATCCTCGGCCCTGAAAAAGACTCAAATCGTTCCCACTCTGGCGACTCCAATCGAGAAGGGCAGGAACGCCGTCTGGTGCGTTTCCTTCCAGGCTGCGTGGAAAGTACTGCAGACCGACCTCGCCGGCGAGCCGATCGCACTGGAAGGAGCCGGTGCCCAAAGCCTTATTACTTCGCTCAACGATGCGAGCGATCCCAAGTCGGAGGTGCCGGCGGGCTGCCTCTACACTGCCGCGGGCTGGACGCAAAAAGGCATTATCGATCAAATCCGCAAAGACCTGAAACAGAAGTTCCCCGCCAAGGAATTGCCCACTTTTCCCGGTATAGCGCCGAATTCGTTTGTCGCTTACTCGTACCTGGAAGCGAATGTTAAATTCCCACTGCCGTATTTCCAGAATCAAAAACCGTTCGTGTTCACGGATAACACTGGGAAGAAAACGAACATCAAGTCGTTTGGGATCAGGCCCGAAGATGACTATGCCTTCTACCAATTGCGATCACAGCCGCGAGTATTGTTCTGCAAAGGGGAACCCTACGATATGGCGGACAAAAGGGTTGAGTTCGCTATCGATTTGTGCGTCAGTTCGTCTCCCAGTCAGATTGTCGTTGCCTGTATATCGCCGGAACCTACTCTCGCGGCGGCGTTTAATCGGGTGAAGGGAGAAATTGAAGGACTGAAAAAGAAGGATTCACGATATGTCGGGTATAATCGAGAAATCGGCCCCAGCGATGTTCTTCTGGTTCCCGATCTCTTTTGGCGGATTTCGCATCGCTTTTCCGAGTTGGAAGGAAGAGACTTCAAGAACCGGAAGCTGGCTGGCCTGCCTTTGCATGCCGCCCGGCAGGATATCCTGTTTCGCCTCAGCCGAAGCGGCGCGGAACTTAAGTCGGAAGCCAAGATATACTACGAGAAGGCTGGTGCAGACCTTTACCTGCTGAACCGGCCTTTCCTTATCTATATGAAGAAGCGGGATGCGGAAACTCCCTATTTCGTCATGTGGGTTGACAACGCCGAACTGCTGCAACCCTGGTCGCCCGACGGGAAATAACAGTAACCCGGAATCGGCAACTTATCGTGTGCGGTATCGTGTGTGATCTGCGTGGGTGCAAGCACCCACCCTACGGCCGTGGGTGGTATTATTGCATGTGCCATGCAATCGCCGGGGCAAGATCCGGCCTACAAAAACTATCTTGTCGGGTGCCATGCTTCTGCT